>JAFRRE010000080.1 GCA_017428285.1 Bacteroidales bacterium
AACGAAGAGCCTTCCCGCACCGCATCGAAACGCGGCGACACCTCGCGGATGTCCTGCTTGCAGATGGTCTTGTAGAAGACCCCCGCCCAGCCCGCCTCGAAGGCCCGTGCCACCATCTCGTAGTTGGTGCAGATCGACGAAGATGCCAGGAAGAACGGGTTCTCGCAGTGCATCCCGCAGAAGGGGATGGAGAGTGGAGAGTTTAGAGTGGAGAGTTTAGAGTGGAGAGTTGAGGGGTGGGGGATGGCTTGTTTCAATTCGGTGATGCGAATGGGATGATCATAGTGGATGCAGGCTTTTTCTGCCTTTTGAAGGTCTTCGTCGGAGCAGTCGTCCAGCCAGCGCCAGGCGTTCTTCTCGTTGTTGAACCGGATGGCTCGGATGGCTCGTGCAGGATCGCCTTTGCCACAGGCTTTGGAGCAGGGGGCGTTTTCGCACAGCAGACAGCGTGCCGCCTCTTCGTGGAGGAAAAGATCGAGGTGTTTCATAGTCGTTTAGATGAGTCGTTGTTAGGATACAAATATAGGAAAAAGGATTCGAATTTTTTATTATTTTTGCAGATTAGTCAAGGAACTATGGCAGAGAAACAAGGATATTTGGATTTCGATGAGTATATCCGTCAGGGAGAGCCTAACCAAAAAGAGAAGGCTGCTCTCTGGCAGATTCATGCTTTTGGCGAAGGCAACACACGAACGACAGCCATCTTCAGCATTCTTTATTTGCGTGATATCGGCTTTGCGGTGGACAACAATATGTTTGCCCGTCATTCATGGTATTTCCGCAATGCGTTGGTGCGAGCTAACTACAAAAATGCCATAAAAGAGATCGACTATTCACCTGTCTATCTGGAACGATTCTTCCGTAATCTCTTGCTTGGTGAGCAGTGGGATCTTCGCAATCGGTATCTTCATATTCATCCGACGGCGGAATGGAGTGTACAACCTAATTTAGCGGATAGGACAAGTACGGGACAAGTACCCGAACAAGTACATGATTTACTACATACCGATAATGATTTGATTATTGATTTAATAAAGGAATTCGGTTACGAAGAACTATCTGTTTCCCAGTTGATGGACAAAGTTGGTTTGAAACACAGACCCAACTTCTTAGAATACCATCTCAACCCGGCCATTGCCGCCGGTTACGTCCGTATGCTTTATCCTCAATCGCCCCGACATCCCCGGCAGAAGTATCTGTTGACGGTGAAGGGATTGGCGCTTTATGAAAAAATAAACAGTAAATGATCATCCATAAATAAAAAGAACAAAAAAATGAAAAAATTCACATTGTTATTGGCATTCGTTGCCATCGTTGGATTTGCCTCGGCACAAGACTGCTGCGGTTCGGCAACACACCCGCATTCAAAACAAGTAAAAGACAAGACCATGAAAACATTAGTGACCTATTTCTCGGCTTCTGGCGTGACCAAGGGAGCCGCTAAGGAGTTGGCTGGCATCGTCGGTGCCGACCTCTTTGAAATCACTCCGGAGAAGCTTTACACAACCGCCGATCTCGACTGGCGTGACAAGAAATCGCGTTCCACCCTTGAGATGCAGGACAAGAGCTCGCGTCCCGCCCTCAAAGACGGAGGCAAGGTCGATCTGAGCAAGTACGACGTGGTGTATGTGGGCTTCCCCATCTGGTGGTACACCGCCCCGACCATCATCAACACCTTCATTGAGGCCAACGACTTCACCGGCAAGACCATCGTGCCGTTTGCCACCTCGGGTGGAAGCAGCATCAAGCAAGCCTGCAAGGACCTGCAAGCCGCCTATCCCAAGTACAAGTTCGGCGAGGGCAAGTTGCTCAACAAGATCGACAAGGCCGAGATTGAGAAATGGGCAGGTGCCGTCAAATGACCATGACACAGATCGAACGCATCACCCAGATGGAGGCGCTTCTCGACAAGAGCGAGGAGGTGGTCAAAAGACTGGAAGCCGCTTTGGAGGACTTCGCTGAGCTGCAACCCGACATTGCCGCGTTGGAGGCCTATTACGAGGGTCCCGACTGGCGTGTCGATTTCGAGGCCGATGAGGCAGGACTGCTGCCTCCCGACCTCAAGCGGGGTGTGCTCAGCGAAGACGCCGTTTACGATCTGCTGACCGATTACCAATGTCTGCAGGACCAGATTCGGTCGATTGAGGAGTAGGGGGCGCATTGCAGCATCACAGCGCTCCAATAAGCATATTCCACACGAGGAACCGTAGGAACTTGCCGACGAGGAGCAGCACCATGGTACCGAAAGGCCTGGCTTTATAGAATCCCAGCGCGAGGGTGATCAAGTCTCCGACGATAGGCACCCAGGCGAGGAGGGCAAGCCAGATGCCGTAGCGATCCACTTTTTCTTTTTGTTGTTCCAGCTTTTCTGGCTGTACTTTGAACCATTTCTCGATCCATTCCCATTTGCCGATTCTCCCAATCCAGTAGGTGGAGACGCTTCCGAGCCAGTTGCCTAGGGTCCCCACGATGAGGCAGGCAACCGGATTCTTTGTGGCCACCAGCACCGCGATATACAGCGCACTCGAGCTGATCGGCACGATGGTCGCCGCCAGGAAGGTGCCCAGGAACAGGCCCAACAGACCGAGACTTTCCAACCAGGACATGAGAGGAAAAACATCCAAGCAAAAATAGTGGAAATTGGTGACAAGAATCAATCTTTGGGATAACTTTTGTCGTTGCTGCGATTATTCCAAAAAGCAAGAATAAATACTGTGTTTTCATTGTGGCAATAGACAATGGATGACTTACGCATGTGAAACACACTGTGCCATCTATGCTTTAAAGCCATAATGCGTTTGGATTTGAGAAAACACCTCTTCGCCATCAATAAGGGTTGCCGTTTCGTCTTCAAGGTCCTTTAACCTTGATTTGACTATTTCATACATCTCGTCATCGGTGTAGGAACAAGGCATCTCCTTTTTCTGTTTTGATGAATAGTCTAGCAAAGCAGAAGCCATCTGTTCCTCAAGCCACTGTTGTAGATCTTCATCGCTGGAGAAAAAAGGTTTCACCAGATCCAAAAGAGCATCGTCGATTTTTATGGTTCGCAAGCTCATGGTTTGTTCTATAGGCGCAAAAGTAGTCATAATTCATTTATTAATCAGGTTTTGTTTGCAAAGATAATAAGAAAAGTTGGATAATGTGTTTAAAAATTTAATAAATATGATTAATTTTATAAATATTGTAATTGTTTGATAAAACATATATAGGTAATATCATCCACTATAACTTCAGTCAAACGGCACGACGGTCGCCGCCAGGAAGGTGTCTAGGAACAGGCCCAACAAACCGAGACTTTCCAACCAGGACATGAGAGGGGGTTTGGGGTGCAAAAATAGCGTATTTTATAAAAGCAAAAAAATGGTGGATGTCTTCCGCCAAATTGTTTTAGTTTTGCATCATGTCCGAACATTGGGAGATATACGCCGATTGGAATCCGTGGCATGGATGCACCAAGATCAGTCCTGGGTGCAAGTACTGCTATGTCTATCGGCAGGATGCGATGTATGGCAGCGAGATCTCCAGTAGTGAATGTCGCAAGACGGGTAATTTCAATCTCCCCATCAAGCGGAAGCGCGACAAGTCGTGGAAGATAGAGAGTGGAAAGATTGTCTTCACCTGTTTTACTTCTGATTTTTTACTGAAAGACGCCGATGAATGGCGTCCCGACTGTTGGCAGATGATGCGTCGCCGAAGCGATTTGTGGTTCTTTTTCTTCACCAAGCGTATTGACCGTTTCATGGAGTGCGTGCCCGACGACTGGGGTGACGGCTATGACAATGTGATGGTGGGCTGTACGGTCGAGAATCAGGAGATGGCCGACTATCGCTTGCCCATCTTCCTGTCGCTTCCCATCAAGCGCAAGAGCATCATCGCCTCGCCCTTGCTCACGGCCATGGACCTCACACCCTATCTGAACGAAACCATCGACGAAGTGTCGGTGGGCGGGGAGTCGGGTGTGGATGCCCGTCCTTGTGACTACGACTGGGTCCTTTCCCTTAGGGAGCAATGCATCGCCAAGGACGTTGCTTTCCGTTTCCACCAGACAGGAGCCCATTTTATCAAGGACGGCAAGAGGTACCGAGTGCCTCGTTGCTACCAGCTCAGCCAGGCCCACAAGGCCAACATCGATTACAAAATCGGCAAGTACCTTGTTCCCGAAACGGTGAAGTTCCAGTGGAGGGAGGAGGATTATCATGATTAAACGGTTGCCGTTTCGTCTTCAAGGTCCTTTAACCTTGATTTGACTATTTCATACATCTCGTCATCGGTGTAGGAACAAGGCATCTCCTTTTTCTGTTTTGATGAATAGTCTAGCAAAGCAGAAGCCATCTTTTCCTCAAGCCACTGCTGTAGATCTTCATCGCTGGAGAAAAAAGGTTTCACCAGATCCAAAAGAGCGTCGCCGATTTTTATGGTTCTCAAGCTCATAGTTTGTTTTAGGCGTAAAAGTTCAAGTTGTAGTATCTGAAAAAACTAAGATGTTACATGTTCGAGTAAAATTATCTTCGAAAATGAAACATTCGTTTGTTTTGTACTACTAACGGATAAAGCTTTATAAAAGACAAACAGCTATGACACCGACTCGAGAACAATTTAGAGAATTCATTGCCGCTGTGCAAAAGGCGCAGCAAAAAGAAGAAAACTTAAACAAAGCATTGAAACTGATCTGGGATGATGACCAACACCAATACACCCCTTTCTACATCTCGCCATTTTGGGATGCCGTATATAAGGCTTTCAACATCATGTTTGGCTTAGAAGAGGATCTATGTGGTGAGAACGAACTCTCCTGGTGGTTGGAGGAATCGCCTCAAAATGAGGCAAAGTATTGGATTGATAAGAAAGAATACAACGTCAGTAATGTTGACGCATTTTATGACTTTTTGGTTGAGTTTTTAGAGAAGAAAAAAATGGAAATGAATAATGAATAAAAGAAGTCATAAATATGAAAACAACAAATACAAAACAAAACTCTAAATTAGAGCAAGTTGCTCGCTTTCTTCACATCTCCATCCCATACGACAAGGATGATGAATATGGTTTAATCTCATTTGACGATGGATTGGTGACAGAGCTTGAATGTGAAAAGGACTTTGTTCCTCCAATGCTCAATGTTGAAACTCAGAGGCTTGAGATCACAGTTGACTTGTTTGAACGTAAAGTGATTGACTGGGATTACAATGACTATCTCCGAATATGGGCCAAAGTATGTGATAGCGGTACCTATACGCTGTTGGATGCCGACATGAATCCTTTGTGGCAGATCAATGGGTATGTTCCTAACGCCATGATACCACCGTACGAAGATGGTTTCGGTGATTATTTGGAGTTGGCGATTGAACATGATGGTGCCTTGCCTCAATGGCAAACTATTCCCGATTTCTCTGATTTTATTGAGAATGGCGAAGCGCCAAAACCCATCAAGACCAATAAATGGCATACGGCGGAGGATGCTTATCGTGATTTGATGCGTCATAAACTCAACCATGAAGAGATGATATGGTTGTTACAAAGATTGATGGCCAAATACACACTTACGCCCAAGGAGATTCTAAAGGAGATATTGTTCTAATGGATATGGCCGTTCACAAAAATTTGTTGAAAAACACATCTTTCATTCAAGAAAAAATTATTGATATATTACGGGAAAGTTGTATTTTTACAAATTAATTTGGAATTATTATCTTTACACATGGACGGCTTTAAGAATATAGAAATCAACAACTTCAGAGGTATCAGCCATTTAAGGATAGAGGATTTTTCACGTGTGAATGTCTTTTTGGGACAAAACAGTTCGGGAAAAAGCTCCGTGTTGGAAAGTCTTTTATTGTTGATGGGAATGTCAAACCCCGACCTGCCTCAAAGTATCAATTATATTAGGTCGCGAGGCTATAGCGGTTTTGCGGATCTAGGATATATGTTCCACAACGGCAATCTAAAGGTTAGTCCTGAGTTTTCCTCTGAAATGTTTGATGGATCCAAGCGTCATTTGGCATTGGAAATGACTTACACCTTTGACGACAAGGCTCAAGTTGATCTACCCCAAGGACATATTCCCACCTCGGAAACGAAAACCTTCTTGAACACCCTGAAGATGCTGTTCGAAATCGAAGCTAATCAAAAGAAAAGCAACTATGAGAGCAGTGTTACTTTTAATCAGATG
>JAFRRE010000081.1 GCA_017428285.1 Bacteroidales bacterium
AGGCAAGGCGCGAAGCCGAGGCTTGTGGGACACAATTCCTCGACAATATGAGATTCAAGAATAGTTATAAGGATGTGAAAGCCATCCCCTTGTCGGAAATAATGGACAGCATCATCGCGAACAACCGCGTCATTATGATGACCGAGAGGCACTTCAACCCACATAGTAGGGCTTTCGTTATCAGTTGGTTAGAGAAATGCTATGAAAACGGCTATCGTTATCTCGCCGCCGAGACCCTGTTTGCAAAGGATTCCTTGCTCAACGAGAGGCGCTCGGTGCTGTTGAGCGAAACAGGGTTCTACAGCGACGAGCCTGTCTATGGCGATATGCTCAGGACCGCGCTCAATTTGGGCTATACACTCGTGCCTTACGAAGGCGACGGCTTCGGCGTTGATCGTGAGGTGAACGAAGCCAAAAACCTTGTCGAAAGAATCATCAGCCAAGACCCTGAAGCAAAATTCCTGCTTTTAGGCGGCTTCGGGCATATCGCCGACCGCAACGGATGGTACACGATGGGCAGATATTTCAAGGAACAATCCGGCATCGACCCGTTCACGATGCAATGCACATTCTTCGACGACCCATACGGCGAAACCGATTCCTTGCAAACCGTTTATTACGACTTGATTGATGCGATGCCCAACCGCGAGCCTATCCTTCTTTATGACACGGTGAAGCATATCTTCCCTTGCGGTTCGGGTATGGATGCCACCTGCTGCCTGCCGCGCACGCGCTTCATTGAGGACAACATCCCCGACTGGAAACTCTACAACGGCAAGGTGCTTTACACTATTGACCGCCGTTTCATCGACAAGAACGGCTTCCCCGAAGGTTGCGTGAGCGCGTTCCTGAAATCGGAAGGCGAGCAATGCGTTCCCATCGACCAGTATATGTACAGTAAGGATGAAAAGGAGTTCAAGTTGGCGCTTTACAAGGGTGAGTATTTGTTGCGGTTTGATGACGGAAAGGAATATAAATATGCTACAATCACCGTAAAATGAATGCGTTATGAAAAAGAACTCTATTCTTGCTTCGCTATTGCTATTCTTTGCTTCTTCGCTTTTCGCCCAAACCCAAACCACTGTTTACGGCAATCTCGGCGTGGAGAATGTGAACATCAGCATCGTGAACACGCCTTACGGCACCAGCACCGATGCCAAAGGACATTACGAACTGCCGCTTTTCGACCGTTCGGAGACCGTCAACCTGTATTATTCTTGCATCGGCTATCAGGATACCGTCGTGAGCCTAACGCCTAAGCAGTTGCAGCGCGACTCCATCAACGTCAGCTTCCGAATGCGCAGAATGAGTTACGGCCTTCAGGAAGTGGGCGTTTCGGCCTACAGCGACTTCTACCGCTCGGGCACCAACCGCAACATCGCCGACATCGCGTTTTTGGGCGGGAAAATCTACCTTTTGGAAAACAAGCCCAAGACTTCTTCGATGGTCGTCCTCGACACCGAAGGCATTGAACAAGCCCACAAGGACTTCGACCAACTCTTTGAGAAACTACACATTGACGCTTTCGATGACCTCATCCTCGTCGGAAAGGACAGTTGCTTGCAGGTATATCTCGATGAAAAACAGGGCATTTTGCCCGTTTCCACCTTCTCACGGGAGGACTACCGCAACAAACTGCTCAAAATCGTGTGCGAGTACAACGGGGCCTATATTGTCAAGACGATTGTGCATGACAGAGGCCTTTATTGGCTCAAATTCAACCACGGCAAAAGCCAAGACTTCTTTTACGTGATGAAAGACGTTCCCGACGCAAAGCCGCAACACCTTTGCAGTTTCATCGACACCCTCGGCTACCGTGCCTGCCAATCGCAATGGATGAAAATCCAAAACGAATACCATCAGGCGATGGCGGAAAACTTCACCCTCGAGTCCAACTATGTGGAAAATGACGACGGGAAAGGAGAAAGCATTGTTTCCAAGAGCATCAAAAAAGCGGAACGAGGAAGCCCAGGCATCGACCTCATCAACGAGAGAACTTGGGACGGAAATTTGGTACGTTTGGCCGAAACCCCTACCTTGCTTGGGATGATACAATGGTATTGCTCCATGCTGGCAAAAAAGGAAATCCAGATTGTCCTCTTGAAAGTCAATGGTTTGCTTCAATTCGTTGGTCTCGACAACCGCGAAATCGTGGAAATCGGCACAGACTTCAAGATTGCTAGAAGACAACAACTGAAAATCACTTCGGGAGAACAATTCTTCAAAAACGAGTTCCTCACCGACAAAGCCACGGGCAAAACTTATGGTCTGTTCGTGGACAATGGGATGAGTTACATCGGCCTCTACGACCCTGAAGCAGGCACGGTCGGCATGGGACAAAAAGCCAGCAAGAAGATTTATCCAAGGGTATTCAAGGTGCATGGCGGCTATGCCTACAGCGTGTTTTTCGATTCGGGAAGCAATCGCGGAGTGATTAGTCGAGTGAAAATTGAATAAAAACCCTACCTTTGCGGCATGAAAACCCTATTCAGATTACGATACGACAGCCGCTGGGGCGAGGAATTGTTCCTCACGGGAAACAGCACAGAATTAGGCAATTGGAATCCAAACAAGGCCGTGAAAATGGAATATGTGGGGCCTGGGATTTGGTCTGCCATGGTAGAGACAGTGTGCACACCGTCTCTACAGACGACGGAATACAAATATTTCATCCGCGAAAACGACCAAATCCGTTGGGAGGACGGCCCCAACCGCATCCTCCCCGACGGCAAAGACCGCGTTTGGGACTGGTTCGGCCTCACCGAAAGGCAGACGATGCGCGGCGTGGCCGTGCCGTTGTTCAGCCTGCGCACGGAAAATGATTTCGGTATCGGCGAGTTTGCCGACTTGCCGAAATTAGGCGATTGGTGCGTCAGCAAAGGATTGAAAATCATCCAAATCCTTCCCATCAACGACACGACCTTGCATTACGATTGGCGCGATTCGTATCCGTACAATGCCATTTCGGCCTTTGCGCTGAACCCAATCTATCTGAACTTGCAGCAGATGGGCATTAAGGAAGACAACACTTTCTGGACCAAGCGATATCACCTTAACAAAAATGACTTCGTCGATTATCCCAAAGTACTGAAAACCAAATGGGTATATTTTCGAAGAGCCTTTGGACAGCAATGGGAATCACTGAAAGAAACCGCTGATTTTCAGCAATTTCTCAAAGAAAACGAAGACTGGCTTCCCGACTACGCCCAATTTTGCGCCAAGCGTGACGGCAATGGTACAGAAATCCACCTCTTCCTGCAATACCACTGCGACAAGCAACTGCGCGAGACCGTCCGCGCCTTGCACGACAAAGGCCTGCTGCTGAAAGGCGACATCCCCATCGGGGTGAATCCCAAAGGCGTTGACGTGAAAGCGCATCCCGATTTGTTCAACCTCAATGTGCAAGTGGGTGCCCCGCCCGACGACTTTGCCTATGAGGGACAGAATTGGGGCTTCCCATCCTACAATTGGGAAGCAATGGCGAAGGACAACTACGCCTGGTGGCAACGCCGCCTGCAAGTGATGAGCCGCTACTTCGACGCCTACCGCATCGATCATATCTTGGGCTTCTTCCGCATTTGGGAGATACCGAAGTCGACCAGGTCGGGGTTATTGGGACATTTCAATCCTTCTCTGCCTTTGAGCGTGGAAGAAATTGAAAAACAAGGGTTTAAGTTCAGCAAAAGATTCCATACGACAAGAGGAGTGGAAACGCTTTTCATCCCCGACCCGATTGAGAAGGACAAATACATTCCTCGCATCGAACTGCAAAGGACCTACCATTACCAGCACCTCAAAGACGACCAAAAACAAGCCCTCGACCGCATTTACGAGGACTTCTACTACCACCGCCACAACGAGTTTTGGAAGCAGAAAGCCCTTGAAAAACTGCCACCGCTCATCAACGCGACAAAGATGATTGCCTGCAGCGAGGACTTGGGCATGATTCCCGCCTCTGTGCCCGAGGTGATGCAGCAGTTGGGCATCATGAGCCTTGAGGTGCAGCGAATGCCCAAAGTGTTCGGCCACGCTTTTGTGCAGACTGAAGACCTGCCCGAAAACTGCGTCTACACCACCGGCACCCACGACATGCCCACCTTGCGCGGCTGGCTTGACGAAGACCGAGTGCGCACCCGCCAATTCCTGGACAGCCTCGATCTCGACGACCGCAAAGTTACTGGCAAGACAATCAAAAAAATCTTGGAAAAACATTGCGACTGCCCATCGAAGTGGAACATCTACCCACTGCAAGACCTTCTGGACAGGGAACAAAAGAATTGGTCGCCCAACCCTATAGACGACCAAATCAATGTGCCAGCCGACCCGAAAAACAAGTGGTGCTGGCGAATGAAAATATCGGTGGAAGACTTGCCGATTTGAAAAAAATGCCTATTTTTGCAACGAAAAAATTGTCGCGAAATTTTCGTCGCGAAATTTTCGCGGCAATCAAGCGCAAAACTCAATCTAATATTTAGTCATAATGTCAAGTAGAACAAAGGATTTCAACCCATTCTCCGTACTCGCTTATATAGGGAACGACTACTTCTGCGACCGTGAAAACGAAACAAAACGGCTTATTGAAGCACTCAAAAATGGTCGAAATATAACCCTAATCAGCCCAAGAAGGATGGGAAAAACAGGGTTAATCAAGCATGTTTTTGAAAGATTTGACCCAAAAGAAGCCAATTGCTTTTACGTTGACTTGGACCAAACCTCCTGCCTCGCCGACTTGGTACAAGCCTTCGGCAAGGTCGTATTGAAACAAATCGGCATGCCTTCTGGCCGGGTTTGGAAAGAAATCTTATCGTGGTTCAAGTCGCTACGACCTGTTCTCTCCGCCGAGCCATCAACAGGCGCGCCGCAAATCAGCCTTGACATCAAGCCGGCGGAAGCAGAAGCGTCGTTGGACGAGATTTTCGGCTGGTTGGAAAAGTCGAAGTTGCCGTGCCATGTTGCATTCGATGAATTTCAAGTCATCTCCGATTACCCCGAACCAAAGATGGAGGCTCTGTTGCGCAGCCACGTCCAACATCTCACCAATGTCCATTTCATCTTCGCAGGAAGCCAAAAGCACCTGATGACCGAAATGTTTATGGCTGCCAACCGCCCGTTTTTCCAAAGCACGCAGATGTTCCCGCTATACGAAATCCCTGAAGATGCCTATTTTGACTTTGCCCAACGTCACTTTGAGCGTCACAAGCAAACTTTGTCAAAAGAGACTTTCCATGAGCTGTACACTACTGTTTACGGCCACACTTGGTATATCCAATGCGCGCTCAACCGACTTTATCAATACGGCACACGCCAAATCGATGGGCAAACCTTAGCCACAACGATAGAAGACATTCTGGAAGAATACAAGGAAACCTTTAGGACTTACTGCAAACTCCTCACTTCCAACCAATTGTCACTCATTAAATCTATCGCTCATGAAGGAAAAGTGAAGGAAATTGGAAGTCAAGAGTTCCTGCAAAAACACCAGCCTGGGCCAGCCAGCACCGTGCGAAGCGCCCTCCGAGTGCTCACCGACAAGGAATTAGTCGCTGAGGACGAAGACGGCTACAGCGTTTATGATCGGTTTTTCGGGCTTTGGCTGGGGAGATAAAAAACAATTCTAAATCAGGTTTCACAAATCTGTTCATCAATACATCCTCATTGAAGCCTCTATCACCAAATTATTCATCTTGGTATTAATTTGTGAATTATTAAAATAATCAAAACAATCCCACTCATACTTGAACATTAAAGCCGTCCGATTAATGCTAAAGCCTATTGCCAAAACACCACGCCAGCCTCCGTTTACTTTATCTTTTCCCATCAGCAAAGGATCGTTATAGAAAAGTGTCTTTACATACGAAGCTCCTCCTTTTGCAACAATGTTCCATTTGTGTTTGCGCTCAAAATCATTTCCCAAAACATACCAACTTATGGTTGCGGAAGGGACTACCCCCGATGTCTTATGCAAACCTGCCAGATCACCCTCTTTTATGCACACCCCCCTCCACTCGTAATTAACTCCAAAGTTGGCTCCAAATGGAATATCGTATGACCGCCAATGCAAATTATACCCAAGCGAAAAGTTGTAATTATGCCGAAAATCTCCGAATAGCAGACAACGCCACCAGTCAGGCCCTTGTGTTGGAATTTCACCATCTGGACCATAGACTCTCCATTTTGGCACATGAATATCATACGAAGGGCTTACTGCCAGCCATTTCCAATATTTATTAAAACCATTCAAAGATTCGGGTTTAATCTCTACTTCTTCTAAATCAATCAATGTAAATACCTGAACGACCCCAGTAGCTGCATTGACACATACTGGCAATAGGAAAGAATTGGATCGTACTTCAAAATCGCCATACCATACGCTGTGGTTCACTTGGCAATTTAACAGAGATGGATAGCAAAGTGCTAAGGCTAAGATAATCAATACTTTTTTCATAATTTCAATTTTATGTCTACTTTTAATAAAGTTGCCGCTTTCTTAAGTTCGTTTTCTGGTATTTTTTCGACACTGCCATACTTTTTTTTCAACTGGCTATACGCAGGTTCTTTTTCGTCGTAAATAAACCATACCCAGTCCTCTCCTGAATAATAAACAGGCATTATGATATCTTTAGATATTGCTGGGAGAAGTATCCTGTAATCAGGCCATAGAAGGCCATATTTTCCTTCCTTTTTGAACTCGTGAAAAACCATATCAAGATTTTCAAAACCAAGACCAATAAGCAATTCAAACGTATCCCTGACCTTTCCCGTCGTGTCCATCAACTGCCACTCTCTTTTATCCGACTCAAGCACTTCAACGATAGCAAGACCATTGGTAAAATTCGGCAAGTCAAGCTTCAAGATTGTCCCAATCCTTTTAAGTTCATCAACCGGTATCTTATAATCTTTTTCATACCTTTTCAGCAATTGATCATACGACGACTGGTCATAGTTACATAAGAGCGTTATCTTGTCCACTTCATAATCAACACTTCTAAGATTATCATAAATCGATGGGAGAATCATGTCATTATTCGAGGTTATCATTCCATATTTCCCACCTTTATTTACAATATAACGTTTAGTCTCTCCTCTTAAGTCAATATAAGCTGTAATTTTATTGATAAGCGGCACGTCCCACTCACCAGTTTTGCGATTAATAACTCCGCTTTTATCCTCTTTATGCACCAACAACTGCTTGCCGCCTTCAACATCTGTTACTCTCAAATAGACATCTTTAACCTTTCCTGTTGTATCAATTAAGAACCATTCGTTTTTATCCGACTTAACAATTGCCGTACCATTCGTGAAAAACGGATAACCGTACTGATACTGCTGCTTGATTACCATTTTTCCTTGTGCGGAAATGTATCCAAGTTTTCCTGACTTAAAATTGAATGCAAACAGGCGATTTGATGGGAATGGATTGCTTTCCCAACCACTTAAAGGCTTTAATACTACACTTGCTCTATTATGGTTAAGTACTAATTGTTCAATCCCTTTATTACTCTTCTGCCAATAGAAATCAACAAGATAATCACGCACTTTTCTTGGATATTGCTTGCATCCTTCGCCTTTGAATGACATCACACCCAAACTGTATGAAGCATCTTCATTTTTAGGATCCTTTTTCAGCACTTTTTGATACAACCTATAGGCTTCTTCATAGTGTTTGTTGGAGTACATGGTTTGAGCCTCAACAAGCAACTGATCAGTTGTCATGTCCTCATAGTTAAGCCCCGAACTGCTAAATTGATTCTTGATAGAACATACATTTTTATTCCTTGAATGGAGAAACATGGTATCATTAAGTACTATTGTGGGCGAATCCGGTGTTTTTATTGTTTTCTGAACCACTATTCGCACAAAAGGAGGTATGTCATTGCCTCTGCTCATCTCAGGCCCCCGCTGGTATTCATCGGAAAGCACTTTATATGAGAAATCTAACTTCTTTTCTTCCGCGATTCGCAAGAAAACTCCAATATAATTGGTGAGAGACATTGTTCTTTTATCTTCATGCTTTCCACCCACCTCCACCAAATCATTAGGCACACGAAAATCATTCGCCAATGAATTTCCATTGACATCCTTCCCAATGACATTCATTATCCGCAATCCACTTTGAGCTTGGATCTCTCCAACCGGATGTTTCGACATCTGTTGAAATGACCCATAATATGTATTAGCAATTTCTTTTGCCTCTGACAGCGTCAGATTTGATTGGGTTTTGGCAAGAGTTGGAAACAACAACAAAATAATAAATGCTAACTTTTTCATTTGTTTAAGGTTATATTATTGTGGTATCAAAGGAAAACGGATTATACAAAAATAGCCCATCCTATACTAAAGCAGTTGGAACTATTTGTGATTTCGTTATTGTAAAGGAAACCTCCTATTGCCTTATAGTCTTTATCGAAAAGTTGAAACAAATCTTTTGTCCATCTTACATGTATCGATCCAAATCTATTTGTAGTAATAGCGACTCCCAACATAGGCCTAAAGCCGTTATTCAGAGCGTCCAATCCATAACCACTATTTCTGAATCTCTTCATAGTCAATCACATTAAAATGAATAGGCAAATCCATAAAACATACCAAAAGCAGAGGTCTTTGTGTCATCACCTTTGTCCATATCAAGCAATCCTACCCGAAGACCCAAATATACGTTCAAGTGTTTTCTGCCCACCAACAAACCAGCAAGGCCATAAACATCTATGGGTTTGTAATTGTTCTGAACCCCAAAACTATATTTGTAGCTGGGCATCACCCCGATAAATGGAATAACTCTTGCTATATGCTTAACATACAACTTGTTATCCCATTCCGTCCTAAGTCGAATGTTGATAGTACCTGGAAAATAAACCAAAACAGGTAATTCAAACAGCAATTGCTTTTCTGGAAGAATGCCATAAAATGAAGCGTCGTTATTGCTTGATCCCATGTATTGGTATCGCAATTGAGGACCTATCGCAAAAATCCCTGATGAATACAAGCCACCCACATAAAAGCCTTGGTATCGCACAGTTTTTTTTTCTCCCAAACTGGTCTTCTGAGTGTTTTTTTCGGGGGCGTATCCCGAATAGATAAAGAAATTGTGACGATAACCGTATTTGTATAATTCATACTCATTGGAAACAGGTTTGTAGCCATTAGGAATTTTCCAATTGGATTGTGCTTGCGCCTTTTCGTTAAAATGACCGCAAAGTCCGACGACTGCTAATAAAATGAAGAATTTTCTCATAATATTGCTTGGTTTAATTTTATCGATTAAAATTTAATTATTTTTCATTTATGTAGATTTGCGGTATTAGTTTACCTATTTAGATGTAGGACACGAGTCGGGTTCCTACACTTGTCGAAGAATTGCACTCGTCTCGTGTCCTGTAGTCCCGAGGCTCTTGCCTATCATTATACTTTGAATACTTACTTAAAATGAATAGGCAACGCCAAAGAACCAGCCGCGTAAACGAGAGGTTGTTGCTTCGTTATTGTCTAAATCCAACAAACCACCTTGATAGCCAGCATATAGATTAAAATGGGAATAGCCTAGCAATAAACCACCCATTAAATTGACATCAAATGCTTTGTAACCGCTTTGTTCTCCCATGTCTTTCCTATAGGTAGGCATTACACCAAAATATGGAAACATTTTAATGTAAATTGTTTTTGACCCATTACTATAGAAAAAATTGTAGTTTACATTTACAAGTATTGGAACACCTACCTGAAATTGTTCATTGGGAACATTTGTATTGACAAAAGTATCAACATCTCCAATTCGCTTATCATATTGAAACTTAGCACCTAAAGAGAAACTTAGCAGATAAGCATCAATACTATACAAACCGCCAGCATAAAAACTTTGGTATTTCGCAGAATGTGATTCTCCCATGTTAGTTTTCTCAGTTAATACAGATGGAGAATATCCCGCATGAAGACTGAACTGTGCTCGAGCCTGTAGACCGAAAACAAAACATAGACCAATGATGGTCATAATAACGACTAACTTTTTCATTTTTCTGTTCTTTTTTGTTATTGATAGGTTTATTGTCATTTATCTTCCTGCTGTAATCCGCAAAAAGATTTCTCCGAATTTTGAGGAGAAACCTTCAAATGGATAGCTATCTGTTGCACTGTAATGATAGTTCTGGTTAAAATAATTATAGAAATTGTGTCGGTACATCAAGGCAATTGAAAGATACGGTCTAAACTTCTTTAAGCCATTCCTTAAATCGTCAGCACCTTGGGAATACTGTTGATTGGTGTAATTGTCCGCATAATCAATCACAGTGCCAAAAGCGCTTTGCATTATGCCCGTTGGAATCCATTGTATTCCAACACCTACAACTCCTTCCAAGCCATTATTGACCGCATTGCGCTTGTTAGGGTCGATTTCAAAATCACCACTATATGAAAAATGGTAATTGTAAGCGGCACCCAAATATGCAACTGCAACTGGGGCTCCAGGATGTTTGAACTTGTTTCCCAACTCAATTCTCAAATCAATTTCCGGTACCACCGAATTGGTAACATAGCTGGTTTTCCCTTCGTTACCAGGATAGGTCATACTGATACCAAAACGGTGGTAGTTGACCATAACATCAAAACCGATACGGCTCATGGGGAAAAGGCACACAGCGTCAAAACCCAAATGAGCGCCTCCCAAAATGGGAGGAGCGTTTTTCAGATTCAGGAATGGCAAACGCTTGGCATCCAAAACGGTTCCGTCTGCCATTGACACTCTCTTTGGAACAGTGGCAATACGGAAACTCTCAGTACCCCCAAAAGCCACATAAAAACGTTTAGGTCTGACATGACCTTGTGAAAAGCCACATATAGTAAGGCTTAACAAAAATACGATAAGTATTGATTTTTTCATACAACAAAGATTTGGTTAGTAAATTCCTAAAATACCAAGCAATGAAACTGCTTTATACGGGAAAAGTAATTCTTCATCATCATAATAACCAGTGGTTATTGAATTCTTAAACTCGTCATCCCATTGGTGTTTCAAGTCGAGCAAATAATTAATGGCTTTCTCATCCCGTTCTTTACGCTTCATCCCCTTACATCCTTGATTTTGCAAATACATAATGGCGGCATAATACTTAGCTGCGTTATTGTTGTATTTTTTGATGCAACCCTCAAAAGTATTCAATGCTTCCTTGTATTGTCGATTGGTGTAATAATGCAATGCCAACGCAACCAAATCCCCTGAAGTTTGAGCGGTACCATACGGATTTTTTATACTTGACATATAATACCTGTTTTTCAAAAATGTGATAGTGATGGTCTCTTCAACATCAATGTTTTTCTTTTGATAAGAATAAGTTTTTCGGACTTTCACGCCGGCATATTGAATACTAAGATCAACACCTTTGGAAGGATGTTCCAACTGCTCCCAAGATACTATTTGGTAGGAATAACCAAAGTCTTTTTTCGCCGCATATTCTACATAGTGACCAACATAATTGGAAACTGTAACATCAGATTTCCTCGAATCGTCAGACCCAAGGATTGGGTCAATGTCATTGGGAATCCGTAAATCAATTGAAATAATATTACCATTAATGTCAGAACCGACCATCTTCATAATTTTATTCTCAAGCTGCCTTCCTTCATCATCATAAGGATTGGGCATTTGCGCCAACTGCTGAAATGAGGAATAATATTCTTCAGCAATGCTCTTAGCCCGTAGCTCCAAGGGTTTGTCGTTCTTGACCATTATTGGCATGGTCAGTAACATAAAAAGTAGCAATGTTTTCATAATTAATATGGACTTGGATTAGTAGTGTTATAAGTATTCTTAATGCTGGTAATAGATGCATTACCGTTAAAGAATGACACTAACATCGTATCCTTCACTTTTATTGTCTTCCGATTCCATCGGAATTTTTTATTGACCACCACCTCGACCCATCGAGCCTCATCCTCTCCACCGCGCAAAGTAGGTGCTTCCAATTGTTTACATGAAATCACTTCATAGGTAAAGCCGAACTTGTTTTGAACAGCATATTCCCTAAAACGGCCTACATAATTTGAAATGGTAACATCCGTGTATTTGTTCTTACGTGATGAACCAAAAATCGAATCAATATCATTTGGAATTCTTATGTCAGTTGCTAAAGACTCACCTTCATATTGTACAACCAAATCTAATAATTGCAATTCTAACGTTACTGCCTGGTCCGAATAGGCCAACTCATTATAGCTACACATCTCGGCTATCCTGTGTAACCAATTATAATAATCCTCCGCAACATATCGCGCCCTAAGCTCATAAGGAGACTGTGCCAGGGCAAGCGTTGGAAACAACAGCAAAACTACGAATGCTAACTTCTTCATTTTCTTTATTTTCCAGAAATTAAGTATTCAATAATTCGAGACTTGTCTTCTTCTTTTACCTCCAATAAGTCATGTATCAGCCAACCGGCATTTCCTTTCAAACGCGGATGCAATGAAACGGAAAAGACATACCCTGGCACTTGGGTGAACCAATAGGTCACCGTTTGGCAACCTACCAGCTGCAATGTGCCACTTTCGGCAAGACCAGCTAAAAATGAAAGTTGGTCGACATGGCGACTTCTCAAAAAATAGCCGTTCATGTGTGGAAACGCGCTTGACAACTCCGAGAAATGCAACTCGTTCTGAACTGGATTGATATAGCCATACGCGGTTGTGTCGATAATACCCGCTTCGACCAAGCCATTCACACCAGCAATCGCCCACCGATAATAGTCGTCACGAATATTCTCATACACGAGCACAAGGTTGAGTTCGATGTCCTTTTTCATGTATTTGAACAGACAACGCGCCTCAGCATACAATCCCAGGTCTGTGATGTGAAGCATCGTCTTGTTTGCACAAACAACGGAATCGAACTTCAGGATGCGTTGTGCGGCCTCGCTCTTTCCGTCAGGAACTTGTTCCAAGTCGAAAAGGGCAATGATGCAACGCTGACGCATATTCTCTCCACCTTCTTCCTGAATGAATGCGGGTATTTCGTCCGCATTGAAACGGTGCATGAATTCATTGAGACTCTTGACATAGTAATTCGCAAAAGCATTCAGGTCGGGATTGCTGCCCCAAGTCTGAGCAAAGCTCGGAGCAGCAATCATCATTGCCATGGATAAGGCCAATATTTTACATGTCCTTACCATATATCATCACAATCCACGTCTCCCAAAAGGATTTGCCAAATGTAATTCATCCCTTCGGGCGTGGCTATTTCCAAACGGTTAATATAAATGGTAATGGTCTTGGCCGTGTAGTCCTCATACTGAACGCGCATTCCATCCTTGCCATAACCCATGAAGTGTTGAAGGATGTGCGCCGTAGCCATATAACGGCCATCACCTACTCTCCTGAAATTATCGACCCTCACGGCATCAGCGGCCTCAATCACCACTTGCTTATAGCGGTAATTGGGATTTTCGCTGCGCTTGATGAGGTTTGACAAGTAGGTTGTCATCGGCTGCTTGGTACGTATCTTATTGTATTTGGAATTGATGATAGACATCGTTACGGCCTGGTGAACTTGATCGGTATAACCGCCGTAGGGGTTAGGCACCTGCGTAGTATAAGATTTGCCTTCTCCGATAAAGAGCTTCAACGTACGGTCGTAGATTTCCATTTTCGTGTTGTGCGATACATTGCCTCGTCCAGCAAGGTCCTGAATCCAGCGTTGAAAGTCATCCACTTTCTCTGCTATACGTTCTTGCACATCAGCGAGTTCATCTTCATGGATTCCAAGGTCATTAATAAGTTGAACATTTTGCGCTGCGGCAAAAGTAGCGAAGGAAAGGCAAAATGCCAGTGTTACTAAAAATCTTTTCATAGTCATTTGGATTTTCTGATTTCTTGTACTTTGATATAATTGCGTTTACCCGATGAATCTGTCGTTTCCTTGATGACATTCATCTTCGAAATGAGTTTGGAAACTGCGATGCGGCATAAAAAGTCACGGGCAGATTCATATTCTATAATGGTCGTGCCATTACGCCCCACGGTCGCCACTTTCGCATCGGATGTGAAATACTTGTTCGCCAAATAATTGGCCTGGTTAAGTCGCCAATCTTCCGAATGGGAAGCATCCAACAATGTGGCCAATTCGTTGGCAAAACTTGCATCGACTGCAACAACAGGTGTGACATGAGTGTTAGGAGCAGTTGGTTGACTCGAAGGAGAATTATTCATATTAATTTCAAAATAGGGTTCCTGTTGATGATTATCCACTTGGGCGGCAAGGTTTTTCACCAATCCATAGACGTTTTGCAACACATCATTCCATGTGGCAGGGATTTGCCCATTGGCAGCTGCATAAAGGCTGTTTCCAAAAAACTGATCAGTGAACAACCCTCCATTGCGTTTACCTCCGAGTGAGGTTTGCCCTTTTTTGCTGCTTGTCACGATGACCATCCCCTGACTTTCCACAAAAAGCTTACGATAATTGCGAGCAATGGCTTCATTGTCAGTCATTGCACCGCCATCTTTACTCATCAAGGTTTTGGCAGAAATGCCAGAAACAGGATTATTACAGCAGTCAGTTATCACCAATGTGAAATGAGCACCTTTGGCTTGTAAAGTTTCTACAGCTGTATGCACTGGGACAAACTTTTCCTGCTCGTAGCCAGAGTATTTCAAACACATCTGCGGAAACTCGCTTTTGTCTTGCGACGAACGCGTGCCGTGCCCCGAATAGTAGAACAAGACGACGTCATCTTTCCCACAGCTAAGTGAATTCAAAGTGGTCATAAGATTCTCTTTTGAACAATCCTCTCCTTCACCACAATAAAACCTAACCTCATATCCAATAAGTGCACCTATCGCACCAGCTTCTTGTATGATTCGGTCATAATCGACCTCACATCCAATTTCTGGATCTAGGGTATTGCAGAAATTGATGACATGGAAAGTTTGTGCCGTTGCGTTTCCAACCATCATTGCCACAGCGACGATGGTCATTAATAACACCTTTTTCATATTATTTTTCATAATTATTTCCCCCTTATTTGTTTACTTTTTCAGTTTTTTGAAACATTTCACAAAAGCGGTCTATCAACTCATAATCATGGTAGTTGAAATGAATTTGCTGTTTGTCGTCATACATGATTGTCCAAGTTTGGTCTGAAGTCGAAACAAGCACATGAACCACATTCTTTTTTTGCTTGAACTCAAATTCCAAAATAGGAACATAAGGCGCTTTGATGCGCAGTGTGTCATCCTTGTAATTCTCACTATTTGCAATAAGCACAAATTGAAGGACTCCATACATTTCAGGTGATAGATTCCCGACCAAACTATCACGCACCCAATGAGGTTCCACTTGATAATCCGAGGGATCCACCACGGTCTTACCTTTTAGAGTGTAACATGTTACGCTAGTCGGATCGAACAGCACCTCAGACATGGTTTTGCCCAACATGGAATACACGACCGAATCTGGTTGAATCAAATTTTTTGGTGATTTTTTACCCCACTCTCCACATGATGCCATACAGAACACACCAGGGAGGAGCATCACCAACAACAATATTGATTTTCTCATAAATCTATGGCAGTCTTTATCCTGTCGCCCGCAGTTTAGGTTTAAATTGCAAAAATAAAGGCTTACTGTTTCCTGAATCGTTTTCCATAGTGGCCACATTGGACACAGTATCTAATCTGGATACACTTCCTTCTTTTGAAATACGAATTATGAATTATATGGAATGTGCCACGAATGACCATCAATTCACATTCCAGGAAACTTGTGACCATTTATGGCAATTCATGTTGAAAATCATCAGAAAGGTCGTGGAAAAAATCATGGTTCAAGGCATCGGAAATGCGGCGCAACAAAGCAATGTCGATATTGTCCTTGCGGAAAATCTTGTGTACATGTGGACGGGTGCAGCAAATGTCGTTGGCCAACTGCGTGGCCGTCGTTCCTTGCTGCCGCATCACCTCTTTAATATGTTGCCCGATATGCATAAAAAGCGTGGAATTAGTTCAACTTGTCGGCCATCGGGTTTCCACGCCCACACAACAACAAGTTATTCCACGCCAAAACGGCGTTTCATAACGGCTTCTTGTTGTGTTGTCTCAAATGAGGCGGTGTGGAAAATGATGGTCAAGAATTCGTTTTGAAATGCTATGATTCTAAATGTCTATATGTTCGTTTGTTGTGTCTACCAGTCAGTTGCTATTAAGGGTTAACAGCGCAAAAATAGACATTTCTTTGGAACTTGCGACAACGATTGAGCAAACATTTGGAAATTTTGAGTAATTTTGCAGTATGATATAAAACATCAAACCCTATGAAATTCACTCCCTACAACCATAGCGAAGCTGCGCTCAATGAGCGCATTGCGTTGATTCTCAACGAAGAGAAGAAAAAAGGTCACGAAAAGGAAGCCCTGCGCACCATCTTCCAAAGCATCGATTTCACCACCTTGGAAGCCTTCGACAACGAAGCCAAGATCAAGGACTTCTGCGAAAAAGCCTTGGCTTTCCCGAAGCAAAAACCGCACCTCAGCGTACCAGCCATCTGCATCTACAGTCCCTTCATCCGACAGGCCAAGCAACAGCTCGCTGGCAGCGGCATCCGTGTAGCCACGGTGGCCTGCGCCTTCCCCTCGGGTATGATGCCCTTCGACTTAAAGGTCAAGGAGGTGGAATACTGCGTCAATGAAGGTGCAGATGAGGTCGACATGGTCATCTCGCGTGGCACTTTCCTTGCTGGTTGTTACGATGAGGTCTTCAACGAAATCAAGACCATCAAGGAAACATGCGGCGACAAGGCCAGACTAAAAGTCATCCTTGAGACTGGCGAACTGAAAACGGTTGAAAACATCCGCAAAGCCAGCGAATTGGCCATCCTCGCCGGCGCCGACTTCATCAAGACCTCAACGGGCAAGGTGCCGGTGGCCGCCACACCTTTGGCCGCCATCATCATGATCGACACCATCAAGGAATACTACGAAGCCACAGGCAAGAAGGTCGGCTTCAAGCCCGCCGGTGGCATGAAAACACCTGAAGATGCCCTAACCTATTATTATTTGGTGAAAAACATCCTCGGCGAACAGTGGCTCAACCCGAACCTCTTCCGCGTGGGCACAAGCCGGCTGGCCGGACTGATACTAGACCTGATTAATAATTGACCCGCTTCGCGTCACTGCGAGGCACGAAGCAGTCTAGACAACCAACTTTATCTATGGATTGCTTCGTCGTTCCTCCTCGCAATGACGCAAAGCGACAACAACAATTCAACAATTAAACACTCAACAATTCAACATGACAATCAAAGGAACATACAAAGGGAACCTCCGTAACGAGATGACCCATGTGCAGTCGGGCAACACCATCCTCACTGACGCACCCACCGACAACCACGGCAAAGGCGAAGCCTTCTCGCCCACCGACCTCGCCTGCGCAGCCCTCGCCGGTTGCATGATGACCATCATGGGCATCAGCGCACAAGGCCACGAATTCGACATCGACGGCACCACCTACACGGTGAAGAAGACCATGAATGCCGACCCGCGCCGCATCGGGCAGATCGACATCGTGTTCAATTTCCCTGCAAAGGAATACGATGAAAAGCAAAAAGCCCTGCTGTGGGCCGCAGCCGAAAGTTGCCCCGTGGGCCGCTCGCTGCACCCCGATGTCATCGTTAACATCACCATGAACTTCCAAGCCTGATGGAATACAATGCACTGAAAGGACTCCACAACAGCGTGACGCTGGTAGTGGAGCATAAGGACACTGCCGCCGTCTACGGCTCGGGCGCACTAGAGGTCTTTGCCACCCCCGCCATGATTGCCCTCATGGAGAAAACCTGTTTGGAAAGCGTCGCCGACAAAATCGGCGAAGGCAACACCACCGTGGGCATTGCGGTCAACATCAAGCACTTAAAAGCCAGCCCAGTAGGCTCCACCATTCGCTGTGACGCAGAAATCACCGAAGTGGACCGCCGCCGTTTGGTCTTTGAGGTGAAATGCTTCGAGGGCGAGACACTTGTTGGCGAAGGCATCCATGAAAGGTTTGTGGTTAACAGCGAGAAGTTTATGAGTAAATTCTAGAATATGAAAGTTTGATATATAAGGTAAAATAGCTATCAGCCATCAGCAGTCAGCTATCAGCTTGGTAATGAGCGGCTGAAAGCTGATTGCTGAATGCTGAAAGCCAATAAATAATCCAATGAAATACACCTACCGCACTCAAGGCACATGCAGCCAAGCCATTGAGTTTGAAATCGAGGACGGCATCTTGAAGAATGTGCAGTTCTATGGTGGCTGCAACGGTAACACACAAGGCGTCAGCGCTTTGGTGGAAGGCATGAAAGTAGAGGACGTGCTTCAACGCTTGGAAGGCATTCGCTGCGGATTCAAGAACACCTCCTGTCCCGACCAGCTGTGCCGTGCCATCCGACAGGCATTAGAAAGTTGAGTGTTTAGAGTTTCACACAATTTAATTGATGCCATTACGTTATAGAACAGATTAAAGACTAATGAATATGAAAAAACACATCTTATTGGTAGCAGTTTTAGCACTTGTTGCCACCCTCACCACTTTCACCAGTTGCAGAAAGCCCAAAGCTGAAGACACTACTCCAGCCAAGGAAGGCCTTTATTTGGGCATTGTAGGCTTCAACAGCGAGCTTTACACCATGCCGCTCGGCCTGCTCAACCAGGACACGAAGCATAACTTTGAAAATTTTGTTGACGGGCTTTCGATGCAGAACGGTACCATCCTCTACCATGCGGTCAACACGGGCCTCAACAGTTTGGCTGCAGCCAAAATCCCGGAGAACCTTATTAATGTCTCCATGGTGACCTTCACCGATGGCCTCGACCAAGGTTCTTATATCCTTTCAGACTACAATTCAGGTAGCGAATACTTGGCCGCTGTCAATTCAAGGATCAACAACGAACTTATTGGTGGCACTAACATCTCTGCCTATTCCATCGGCGTGCGTGGTTCTGATGTGAGCGACATCGATGGTTTCCGTAACAGTCTGAACAAACTGTCGAGCGATCCCATCCACAATGTCTTTGAGGTCAGCAATATGAACGAAGCCTCTGACAAATTTGCACAAATCGCCCAACAGCTTTACAACCAAAGCACCTTCTACAATGTCACGCTTAAACTGCCAGCACAAGAGCCCAACACCAGAATACGCTTCACTTTCGACAATGTGTCCGATGTCAGTGAATCACAATGTTATATTGAAGGTACTTATATCCGCAATGGTAACAGAGGTCAATTGACTGACATTCAGTATATTGGATTAGATTGTATGTCGGGCGTCGCCGTTACAGCCTCAACTGAAGGTATCTTCGACCTGTTCTTGTTCCAAAACCTCACCGACCTGAACGGCACGCAAATCAGCACCGACTATGTGAAACAATGGAACTGGCTGGAGTCGACTTCGCAGTGGCAATACAACAGCGAGTTCACGCCCTCGGGCAATACGCAAACCGTCAACGAGTACAAGAGCGCGATGATCATGCTCGTGCTTGACTGCTCCAGTTCCCTCGGCAGCGACTTCGTCAACATGAAGACCGCCGCCAATGGTTTCATTGAGACTTTGAGTGGAAATTACAACGGAAGATAGACCTATAACTATAAACACAAAAACCGGTGCCAGAAATCATCTGACACCGTTTTTTGTTTTGAGAATCTAAAACAGAAAACGATTGATTGGCAAGAAATCTTTTGAAAATCTGTTGAAAAGGGTTCCCCTATTGGCAGATTTTGTTATTTTTGCGGCGAAAAACATAAAAATTAGGGTTATGACGACATTTGCACTGAACAATTTATGGAGGTACTTGCAAGGGCTGATGCTTACACAAAGCGAACGGGAATGGCTTGTGGGGAAACTCTCAGAGCCTGTAAAATCCGAAGAAAAGGAAGAAGTAGTGTCTGAAACTAAAAAACAGAGAAAAGTACGCCCTTTATCACCTGAAGTTGAATTTTTGAGCAACTTGCATCTCAAGGAATTCACACAAGAAGAACTGGACGAAGACCCGTTATTGGCTGCCATCGTTGAGGATAGGAGGCTGCGGAAATGAAACATGTTTTTCTTGACACCAACATTCTGCTTGAGGTTATCCTCGAACGGAAGGAAAAGGATGTATGTAACCAGATTATGCAAGCAGGTCGCGATGGAGAAGTGACTCTTTTTGCTTCTTATCTCACATTTGCCAACATGGCCTACATATTGAAGAAAAAAAAAGTCCCTCGTGAGCAAGTTTACCATGCGGAACGAATTATGGAAAGATTGCTAACCGTCCTACCCATGGATGGCGACCAGTTACGAGCTGCTTTGCGTAACGAGGTAAAGGACTTCGAAGACATGCTGCAATACCAAAGTGCCATTGCAGGACAATGTGATTGCATCGTGACAATCAACACTAACGATTTTGTCGAATTTAGCAGTCTTCCTGTCTATTCTCCTGAAGGACTGCTTGACTTATTGGACGAGGAGTCAGTTTGAGTCATAGATTGGAATAAACCCAAAACTCCATCGTAACCCTCGATAGGTCTTCGGCACCTGGATCTCCACTTGGTTTTCTCCCTTATTCAAATGAATCTGAACGGGTTGCCGCATCCAATAGAGCTGTTCGTCTGTGTAAGGCTCTTCTTCTTCGGGCTTGCCCCAGGTGTTGAAATGATACGCGTACTTTCCAGGTTCTTCCCATAGCTTTGGCGGCAACACCTCTTTGCCGTTCACAAAGCATTGGCAACCGCCTTCCCAATGACCTTGCTCTCCAATGCCATAACCATTACGGTTGGAACGTGCTGGCGTGCAAAAGCCCAACCACACCTCAACGTCCGTGTCTTGGTCGGCCACAATGACCGTTTGAGCTTTTGCCAAGGCCTGTTCACCTATTATTATATGATGCGCCTGACAAAAAGCATCCAAATCGACCGCGCCACCGTAGGCCAAAAAAGACTTGTTATCATCAATCTGCACATCCCATTCCATCTGTGAATTGGCCACCCAACGCATTTTGTCTTGGTGGAAACGATCGCGGTGAACAGCCATCTTTTCCTCGAAATTGGCCAAACGCGAGCCTGCCGTAGTCAAAGGACCAGGTGGAAGGTTCTCGTTTTTGATGGTTCCGGCATTGCCGCCGTTCCAAAAACGCTCCGCGAAAGCCATCACGCCGTTAATCATGCCGTTGTGCAACGAGATGTTCTCCTTGTTATCCACGCGCACGTCGTTCCATAGGCAGAGGATGCCTCCCAAAGCCTTGGTCGTGTCGGGAACGGTTTGCGCTGCGGCCGTATGCAGGAAACAACGGCTTGTGAACAGCATCGGGTCGTAATAGTTCAAATAACCCACAAAGGAATCGAGATATTTCCCCGCTTTGTTTGAAGCCGCCGCATTGGAGCCTTCCGCCTGGTTCCATATCTGACGAATCACTTTGTCGGAGGCTGGCAGACCAGGATCCCATGCGATAGGCTGACGGTCATACTTTTCCATCAGGTTTTCAATCCATTGCATGAAGCCTTTCGGGTCTTCGATATGGACTTCATCAGAACCGATATGGAAGTAGGGACAGTCGCTTTTCGGGATTTCGGTGAAGAACTCTTCAAGACATTTTTCCAACACCTTTCGGCCCTGCTCGGAGTCCATCGTGAATCCAAAAGCATTCTTGAAATAGGTGGAATGTCCGGGCATGTCGATTTCAGGCACAACGGTGATTCCCCGCTCTTTGGCGTAGGCTATCACCTCTCGGATTTCATCGTATGTGTAAAACTTACCCTCGTCACGGCCTAGCCTTTGATATTGAGGATCATTGAGTTGCGGATAAACCTTACACTCGATGCGCCAAGCAGGATAATCAGTGAGGTGCCAATGGAAATAGTTCAACTTGTAGAAACTCATCAAATCAAGTGTTTCCTTCAACTTACTGATGGGCTGGTAGTTGCGCCCCGTGTCGTGCATGAAGCCTCGGAATGGATATGTGGCCCAGTCGTGCACTTCCAGATCGGAAATGCGACAATCCTCATCCACCAACTGTGCCAAAGTGCTTTGCGCCCAATAGGGATTGCCCGAAATGGTCGCCTTGCCACATTCCACCACCAAGCGGTATTCATCGGGATTGTCGAAATGAGTTTGGGCATCGTAAACCACCTTTCTCAGTCTTTTCCTTTTTGTGCCCAACTGCTTAAACTCTTTCGGTTCGGGAATCACATCCGTCTTGGTGTCCAACTCATAATAGCGCACATAATCTATGCGTAGTTCCACTGGTAGTTTGGTTGTGTCAATGTAAGGCGAACGGTCGCGACCCAATTGTGCATCAAGAATCAGGTAATAGTCATGTTGGCTAAAAGGAAACTGGCCGTTTTCACCCTTTTGGAAACGGGGATAGTTGAGCGTCCGTTTTCCGTTGAGGAAAAACACAAGACTGTCTTGAAAACGCTCCATGCCATAGGTATTGTACTCACCCTCGTTATACTTGGGATAGGCCACATGTGTTGGAAGGTAGCGTTTGTTCAAATCAACGGTATAATGGCTATGAACCGTATGATTGATATAGGGATTGTCCCTAAAATGCTCCATAATGTCGATTTCTCCACCATAAGGCCAGTTCAGGGCATGGTTGGCATCAGGCAACATCCAAATGGCTGGCCAAAAACCTTGCGCCACATCAAACTTGGCCCGTATCTCAACCCTTCCGAAGCCGAAAGACTTCTTATATCTGCCCCACACGCCCCCGGTAAGAAACGGCGCCTTGTCATTAGGCAGAAAGTCATTCACCATGCCGCGCAACACGAGGTCGCCATCATCGAAAGCATACAACGTATCGTGCGACGACATGTGGATGGCCCAATCGGCTTTGCTGCGATATATCTTTGACCATACCTTGCTGTCCAAGACCCCAGAATCGAATTCATCGTGCCAAATCAAGGCATAGCGCCGGTGCTCTTGGGCAGATAAACTACCAAGGAACCCAGCGAATATCAAGGAAAAAACAAACCATCGTCTCATCATCATTATCTGTTTTTCGATTATTCGGCGTAAAAATACGCATCTTTCCATATTGAATTTACAAAATCCACTTTAATTTACTATTTTTGCAGCTAAATAACATAATTCCATGCGCCGTTTTATCACCACCATAATCCTTTCCCTATTGGCTGCCAGTCTATTTGGCAACGACGGTCTTCCTAACCCGCGCCTGTTTCTGAAAAAAGTCTTTTTCCCCGTCATTGAGGCCCCAGCCGTTTTCTCCAGTACAGTCGACGACAAAGAATTCCTAGTGTTCATTGAGCACAGCGACAGCCTACACATCAACGGGCATTACATGGCCTTGGAAGAGAACATGACCGACACCCTACCCTTCAAATTGGAAGCCAAAGGCCGCAATGCCATACTCTATTATGAGGGTGAAAAAGAAGTCTTCCGCCCGCGCATCAAATCAATGGACGGCCATCATGCGATAGGTTACGCCCGTTTGAGTTTGTTCAAGACAGCCCGTTTTCAATTCAACCTGCACGAAACACCTGCTTTCCACGATTTTGAAAACAACCGCTATCAAGACACTTTGTTCGCGGTGGAAGAACTTTACGACATTCCATACGCCAAAGTCTCGGGATTCTGGTCGGAATTGGGCGACGAAACCGCCGTTTCCGATAAGATTTTCCAAATGGGAAGCGCCATAAGCGAGACCCAATTGGATTTGCATCTTGATGTTTTCCGACCTCAAGGCGACACCTTACAAAAACGACCTTTGGTCATGCTCGTTCACGGTGGGGCCTTCTATTTCGGTTCGAAAGACGACAAATCCATCACGCAATGGTGCCGACATTTGGCTTCGATGGGTTATGTGACTGCCTCCATCGACTATAGAATAGGTTTCCTGCCCACCATGGCCAGCATTGGGCGGGCGGGCTACCGCGCAGTGCAAGACGCCCATGCCGCGATGCGTTTTTTGGTGTCACACCAAGAAGAATACGGCATCGACACCACCATGATCTTTGTGGGCGGGGCCAGTGCAGGAGCCATCACTGCGCTCAACCTTGCCTTCATGACTAACGAAACAAGACCCGAATACACCCACGGCGCTCTCTTGCGCCCTGACCTCGGCAACATCGACACCTGTGGCAATGCCATCAGGACCAATTTCCACATTAAAGGCATCATCGACATGTGGGGCGCCATGCCCGACACATCCCTAATGCATGACCGCAACATTCCCATTCTCGCCTTCCACGGCGATGCCGACGACATCGTACCATACGGTTACGACTATCCCTTCGGCATTGCAGGTTTACTGAAAACCATGCTGGTCGACAAGATGTATGGGTCGTCATGCATCGTCGACCGTGCCATCAAGTTGGGGCATAAAGCGCATTTGGTCACGTTTGGCGGTTACAAACACTCGCCTCACGTTAATCCGAGCACTAAAGCCCTTAACGACAACTTCTATGTCATCCAAGAAATGATGTCAGACTTTTTCTACGACATCGTTACGCCCCAAAAGCCCGAGATCGTAGAGGAAAACGACCATTACTACCTCAAGCCATACCCTTTGGAGGCCAGCTGGAAGGTGGATGGCGGCGTCATCCTCGATTCCAATGGCAACAGCATCGAAGTGGCATGGATTGGCAATGCCCCACAACACAGCATCACCGTATCCACCTTACTACCCTACGGCCTCGGACTCAACACGACCCAAACCTTCAATTAGCAACAAACAACATGGAGAAAAAAGAACTACGCGCCCACATCAAGGCTTTGAAAAAGCAGCACACCAAAGAGCAGCTTCTTGAACAATCCGAGAAGATTTTAGCCAAGCTGGAACAACATCCCGACTTCATCAAAGCCGAGAGAATCATGCTTTACAGTGCCTTACCCGATGAGGTGCAGACCCAAACCTTCCTTGAGAAATGGCACCTGAAAAAGACTATTATACTCCCCACCGTGGTCGGCGACGACATCATCCCCGTGGAATATGCCAAGGACACCGACTTTGCCGTGGGTGATTTCAACATTCTTGAGCCCCAGAACGAGCCCTACACTGGCGATTTTGACCTTATCATTGTTCCAGGCGTGGCCTTCGACCGCAAGGGCAATCGCATCGGTCGCGGCAAAGGCTACTACGACCGATTCCTCTGCAAGCATCTGAAGGTGAAGCGCATCGGCATTTGCTTTGATTTTCAACTTGTTGATGAAGTACCTACCGAGCCTTTGGATATCAAAATGGATGAAATAATTTCTTTGTGAGGGAAAATTTGAAATTTCTTTTCCATTTTAGCTGTACGTTTTGCTTTTATTCCTATTTTTGAAGCCCTTTTCTAAGAAACACAAACAAATAAATACTAAAAGTCATGAAGAAATCCCTACTATTAAGCCTTGTCGTGCTTTTGAGCATGACCGCACTAAACGCCCGTCCCATCGACGCGGCAAGAGCTAAGACCATCGGGCAGAGATTTGCCCAAGCCAACTTTGACAGCAATCTGAAAAGCAGTGATTTACGACTGGTTTACACAGGTTCATCAAGCCGTGGAGAAACTTGTTTTTACGCCTTCAACGTGGGTGAAGGCGGCTTTGTCATCGTTTCAGCTGATGACCGTTTCCGTCCTATCGTAGGCTACTCCGATGAAGGTCCATTTGAGACCGAAAACATGTCCCCAGAACTTGCGTTCTACCTTGAAAAGATCATTGAAGCCCGCACCAGCCGCAATGTCGTCCTCTTTGACGACACCGATCAGGAATGGCAAAGCGTGGCCACCACGGGTCGTTTGCTTTCGCGAAACGGAGGCCGTGCCGTCGACTACATCTGCACCACCAAGTGGAACCAAGATTCCCCTTATAACTTATACGCTCCCGAGGCCAATGGTGGTTCCGGAAACCGTTGCTATGCAGGCTGCGTGGCTACGGCCATGAGTCAGGTGATGAAGCGCTGGAACCATCCTTTGCAAGGCACGGGAAGTCACTCCTACTACTGTCAAGGCTACGGAATGCAGTCAGCCAATTTCGGCGAAACCATCTATGACTGGGACCATATGCCCGACCGACTCAATGGAGCCTCACAGCAAGAGATTGAGGCTGTGGCGCTGTTGATGTATCATTGCGGCGTGGCAGTCGAAATGCAGTTCTCGCCCAGCGGTAGCGGTGCCAATTCATGGGACGTGCCCGATGCCATTCGCAATCATTTTTCCTATTCGAGCAATGCCGAACTCAAAATGCGCGACATGTATTCACTCACCGATTGGCAGAACATGCTGAAGGAATCCCACGACATTGGTTGGCCTGTCTACTACTCTGGTTTCAGCAACAGCGGAGGCCATGCCTTTGTGTGCGATGGCTACGACGACAGCAACCTCTTCCACTTCAACTGGGGATGGGGCGGCAGCAGCGACGGCTATTTTGTCATCGATGAAATCGATTACGCTGGCTGGGCCCAAGCTGTGTTCAACTATGTGCCATCCGATGTTTATGACTATATGCCCTTGCAGCCTGAAAACCTCGCTGTCAGTGCTAGCGGTGACTTCGACTATGCTGCTACCCTCACTTGGTCCAATCCCACACAGGACATCCACATGCATGACATTACCAACATCGACCAAATTGTCATCACCCGCGATGGCAAAATCATCTATACTGAAGACAATGTGGCCCCTGGTGCCGAGATGAGCTATACCGACCATTATCTCCCCAGAATGGTGAATTACAGTGTTTATGCTGTTGTCCACAACGCCATGGGTCTGGAAGCCACCGAGAAAAACATCCTGCTGGGGCCCACATGCGAATGGACGGTTGAGATGTCCTCCTCCAGCTCGCAAGGATGGAATGGAGGAGCACTTTCTTTCATCAACGGTGCTGGCGATGAAGTGGCTCATCTCTCTTTAGATACAGATGAGGCAACACGCACCATCAGCTTGCCATTCGGCCATGTCGAAATCCACTGGCTGAAGCCCGAACAAGCCATCGAAGACCTCCGTTTCATGGTCAGGAACGCCAATGGAACAGCCAAAGCCTATTTTCATGGCTCCTCTTCCGAAATCCAAAACGGTTTGTTCTACATTATTAACAACACTTGCAACGACAAGGATGAAGAATCAGAAGGCACTCATCTGACAGCTAGCGTATCGGACGATCAAGTGACACTGACTTGGGATCCCGTCGACAACATCATCAACTACCAAATATTCCGCGACGGCTTACTCTATGACATGACCACCGAGCCTAGCTTCGTTGATGACGACACCAGAGCCACCTTCCATACCTACCATGTCATCGCTTGCACCTTCAACGGTGAGATTCTTCCTTCGAATACGTGCAGCTATCATCCCGAATCGCCTTGCATCATCCCAACGAACTTACGTGTGGAAGCCACCACCCCTGGAAAAGCCAAACTCACATGGGATGCCCCTGAAGACGAGTCCGTTGCGGGATATATGTTGTATCGTCGTCCCAAAGGCGGAGAGTTCAAGCGCATTAAGCTGACTTCCAACACTAATTATACTGACAACCTCTCCGCTCAGCCCGACGGTCTCTACGAATATACGTGTGCAGCCTACTATCAAGAGACCCATTGCGAGTCAGGGTATGCCACGGCAGCAGGACATCCTGAGCTGAACTTTGTGGAATTTAACAAGACCATCATCCCCCAACACCTCGATTTCTACATCCATGAAGGCCTTGTCATCTTAGAGTGGGAAGAAGGCTCAGTGGCTGAAGGCTATAACGTCTACCGCAACGGAGAGCATATTGCCCATGGTGTAACAGGACATGCATTCGTCGATTATAACTCTACTATTGGGGAAATATACAATTACACCATCACAGGATATACTGCCCATGTCGAATCCAACCCTTCCAATGTTGTGTATGTGGATTGGACCACAGATATTAATGAAAACACTGTAGATCAAAACATTAGCATTTACCCCAACCCGACCAAGAACACCGTCACCATCGAAGCTGACGGTCTTCGTCAAATCAGGGTCTTCAACATAATGGGACAAACCGTGATTTGCCAAACGGCACTCGAAGACAACATCTCCATCGACCTTTCGGCTCAACCCCAAGGATGCTATTTCATCGAGGCTGCAACCGAACAGGGCTGCACGACCACTAAAATCGTGAAATTATAAAGACAACAAAACACATTGATATGAACAAATTCGTAAAGGTGACAGCTGTTGCACTGCTGTCAGTCATGGGCACATCCCTCATCGCCCAAGAAGCCAAAGAAAAAGAAGAACCCGTCTATCAGATTACGGAAACCGTCAACGTAAAGCACACGCCCGTCGACAACCAAGGTAGCTCCGGCACGTGCTGGTGTTTTGCTGGCATTGGCTTCGTCGAGGCGGAAATCCAGCGTATTTACGGAAAAGAGTTCAACCTCTCGGAGATGTTTGTCGTCCGCAATGCCTGGACGGAGAAGGTCGCGAAATTCATCCGTATGCATGGCAACAACACCCTCAGCCAAGGCGGCGAGGTGTGCGACGTGCTCTACATGATCGACAAATACGGCATGATGCCTGAAGCCGACTACAGCGGCAAGGTCATCGGAGAGGAACGCCACATGCACGGCGAGATGAATGAGGTAATCAATGGTGTGGCACGCGCTATCATCAAAAACGGCAACAAGAAAATCTCACCCGCAGGCCCCAAAGCAGTGCAAGGCGTTTTGGATGCCTATCTTGGCGAAGCACCAAAAGAATTCATGGTTGATGGCAAGAAATACACCCCAAAATCATTTGCCGAGACTTATCGCATCGATCCCGCCAACTACATTGAAATCTGCTCCTTCACCAGCGAGGAATACAACAAGCCTTGCATGGTCGAAATCCCCGACAACTGGACCTGGACCCCTGCCTACAACATGCCGCTCGACAAGTTGATGGAAGCCGTCGACTATGCCCTTGAGCATGGCTACACCCTCGGCTGGGCACAGGATGTCAGCAACAAGGGCTTCTCTGGAAAGACCGGTATTGGCATCGTTCCCGAAGACCCTGAAAGCGAGCAACTTTGGAAAGAGATTGTCGCTGAAAAGAAGGTGACCGACGAAGACCACCAAAGAGCCTACGACAACTGGGATGCAGGCGACGACCACAGCATGCTCGTTGTTGGTATCGCCAAGGACCAAAACGGCAACAAGTACTACAAGATCAAGAACTCTTGGGGCGACAGAGGACCTTACAAAGGCTACTGGTACTGCTCCGAGCAATACTTGCGCCAATATACCATCTTCTTCACCCTTCACAAAGACGCCCTTTCGAAGGCCATGAAGAAAGATTTGGGACTTTAATAAAGTTTCCATACTTTTGCGGCCATAAATCAGCCCTTCGACAATCAAACTAAAGACAACAATTCAACAATCAACAATTCAACAATCAACAAATAAACTTCATTATGAAATTCAAGCATTTACTTACTGCAACCGCTTTGATGCTCAGCATCAGCGTCGTTGCCCAACCGAAGCCTAAGGAAGAAGCCAAGGAAGAAGAAGGCTTCAAGTTCACCACCATCAAGGAACTCCCTGTGACCTCCGTCAAAGACCAAAACCAAGCTGGTACGTGCTGGTGCTACAGCTCACTGGCTTTCTTTGAGGCCGAGTTGCTCCGTATGGGCAAGCCCGAGTACGACTTCTCTGAGATGTACATCGTTTACAAGACCTACTTAGACCGCGCTGAAGCTGCTGTCCGTACCCACGGCGACGTGTCCTTCTCACAAGGCGGTTCTTTCGGCGACGTGCTGTATGCCATCAGACATTACGGCCTCGTCCCCGACGAGCTGATGCCCGCCGGTGCCATGCACGGTGACTCCTTGTCGAACTTCACCGAGCTCTCAGCTGTCACCGACCCCTATGTGGAAGGAGTCATCAAGAGCCGCAAGATCCAGATGGACAAAGACGGCAACCCGTTGTGGAAGAAGGGCTTGGCTGGCATTTACGATGCCTACCTTGGTGTGCCTCCAACCGAGTTCACCTACAATGGCAAGAAGTACACGCCCATGAGCTTCGCCGAATCCACTGGTCTCAACATGGATGACTACATCAACCTGACTTCATTCACGCACCATCCTTTCTATGAGCCCTTCGTCATCGAAGTGCAGGACAACTGGCGCTGGGGCCAGGCTTGGAACCTTCCCATCGACGAGCTCATGCAGGTGATGGACAACGCCATCGACAAAGGTTATCCGATTGCTTGGGGTTCCGATGTCAGCGAAGCTGGCTGGCTCCGTGGCAAGATGGCCGGTGTGGCCGTCCTCCCCGACCTCGAAGCCAAAGGCCGTGACCTCCAAGGCAGCGACATGGCCCACTGGCTGGGCATGAGTGCCGCCGACCGCAAGAAGGAAGCCCAAAACAGCCCCACCCCACAAAAGTGGGTCACCCAGAAGGAGCGTCAGATTGCATACGACAACTACGAGACCGGTGACGACCACGGCATGCTCATCTACGGCACCGCCAAGGACCAAATCGGCAACGAGTACTTCATCGTGAAGAACAGCTGGGGCGAAGCCGGCCAGTACAAAGGCGTTTGGTACGTCAGCAAGGCTTTCGTTCGCTACAAGACCTTGAACATCGTGGTGCACAAGGATGCCCTGCCGAAGGATATTGCCAAGAAACTCGGCATCAAGTAATCATTGGTTTTCAAGAACGAAAAAAGGGAAAGCTTTTCGAAGCTTTCCCTTTTTTACTATGGCTTATGGCCCATAGCCAATGGCTCGCTTCACCCAAGGTGTGAAATCAGAACTTTTTGGTGAAGCGAGCCATAAGCCATAGGCTATCGGCCATAGTCACTTTCTAATCTGCTCAAATCCCTTGCCGTAAGCTCCCATCACGGTGTTCATCGTCATGAAAGCCTTGGGGTCTTCATCCTTCACGATGCGCAAGATTTGTTGAGACTCGCGCTTGTGCGCCACCACCATCAGGATGGGACCTTCGCGCTTGGTGTACCAACCTGTGCCATTGATGACCGTCACGCCACGTTGCATCTCGTTGGTGACACGGTCGGCCACTTTCTCAGGTTCGGAAGTAAAGATAAAAGCTTGAACTGTCTGTTTGTTACCCGTGAGCACCAGATCGATGCAATAGCTGCACACACCCATTACGATGAAACCATAGATGATGGCTTGTATCTTGTCGTTCTCGATGACGAAATAGGAGCAAGAGATAATCACAATATCTATAAGCAATATGACCCTACCTTGAGAGACATTGCGGTATTTGCAAATCATCATCGCAATGATGTCGGTGCCTCCCGTGCTGCCGCCTTGGGTAAAGGCCACGCCAATGGCCAAACCTGCCAAGCCGCCACCGAGTATGGCCGCCAAAATCTTCTCTTCAACGAAAGGTTTCATGGCTCCCATCGCATCGGGATCCGTTTGATACAGCAACATCGGCTCTGTGATGTAATGCTGCAATAAGGACATGAACAGCGATGCCACGATGATGGAATACACTGTCTTGATGCCGAAGGAAGGACCCAATACTTTTAGAGAAATGAGTACCAAAATGGCATTAATGACGAACACGGAGATACCCGTCGAGATGCCTGTGGCATAGAAAATCAAGGTGGCGATACCACTGACGCCACCGCCCAACACATGGTTGGGGATGAGGAAGGCCGTCCAGCCGAAGGCCATCACAAACAAGGCCAAAGTGATGATGACATAACGTTTCACCTCGGCCCAAACGGTTTTCTTGTTGGCTTTCATTTTCAGATAGTTTGAGAATGCAAATGTAGGGATAATTTGGAGAAAAACAGCTTTTTCGCCACAAGTTTCTGTGGCGTTTTTTTTTATTTACCTGCTTTTTTTCTTTGCATTTTAGGTTTTATTCTATATTTTTGTCGCCATTATGGTAAGTTTCGCCCTAAAAAAGCGATAAGTAAAACTAAAATGAACAAATAATACAAATCAAAAAAAATCAAAGCATATGAACAAAAAGACTTTACTATCATTGATGATGCTTTTGCTCGCCTCCATTGGCATGGCAAGAGCGGACGAACCGTCTGTAAATGAAGGCATAATCAGATGGTCTGAGCCTATTACTACCGAACAAGCCAACAGCAACCAGTTCTTTGATTTTGAGAACGGCCAAATTCCTGCTGGGTGGACCAACGATAACAGTTATCCTTGGACAGTCGTCAGCAATGCATATTCTGGTTACAATGGTACTTACTGCATTAAAAGCGGCAACGGAGGCGTATCTAGCTCCACTTCTTCCATTAGTACTACCGTGAACTATTCCCAAGACGGTACCGTCAGCTTCCTTGGCGGTTGCTGGGGTGAAGGTACTACCAACATTTGGGATAAGTGCCAATTCTTCATCGACAATGTTGAACAATTCAGCAATGGTGCTCTCCAAACTTGGAGTAACTACAGCTTCATTGTTCCTGCTGGTACTCACACCTTCAGATGGTCCTACACCAAGGACGGCAGTGTAAATCCGACTGGTGACGCCTTTTTCATTGATGATGTTACTTTCAATGACAGTGGCACAATTTGTCTCGCTCCCTCAAATTTGACCGTCACCAACGCAACTGCCACCTCGGCCACTCTTAGCTGGACTGAAAACGATGATTCCGAGTCATGGTACATCTACTATCGCCATAATGCCCCAATTCCAACTCCCTTACCCTATGACACTGTTTCGGCTAGCGTGAACCCATTCACACTAACAGGTCTGGTGTCTAACGCCCATTACGAGGCGTTTGTAGTTCCTGCCTGTGGTGTGGGTACGCAAGATTTCTACCAGTTTGCTAGCAACACCGTAGACTTCACCCCTGCCGACTCCTACTCTATCACAGTCAGCGCCAACCTTCCCAATGCAGGCACCGTTACAGGTGGCGGAGAATATAGTTTTGGCGACACCTGCACGCTGACGGCCACACCCAACATAGGTTATTATCTCTATAGTTGGATGAAAGACGATGTAATGATTGGAGATTATTATCAAGACGAATATACTTTCACCGTCACCGAAAGCGCCAACATCGTGGCCAATTTCCATCAAATCGAATACTACCCATATATAACATCCATGCCCGAAGGAGGCGGTTGGGGTGAAATTGTTGGCCTCGATTACGCCACCTCTGGTGCCATCCATTACGGCGATGCAGTCACCCTCCGAGCCATACCTAACGAGGACTTCCGTTTCTACAAATGGACCATGTGGGTTGGTACTGACAATGACTACTATGAAATAGATCTATCCACTGATACCCTCTACACCTTTACGTTTGATGAGAACTTCGTTGGCTTTGACGCAGGGAATCAGGGCGAAATCGAATTTGTTGCCAATTTCGTCGAAAGCATAGGCGACTGTGTACGTCCTTTGGATCTCACCGCCACCGAGGTTGGACCCACCTCCGCCACCCTCAGTTGGACCGAGCTAGGCACTTCCCAGGCATGGATGATGTACTACCGCCCAGCATTTACACCGGCATACGTCCCGTATGATTCTCTTGAGATTTACCAAAATCCATATACACTTACAAGTCTCCAACCCAACACCGCTTATGAAGCATATATAGTTCCTTCCTGCGGCTTTACGGATGGCATAGCAAACGAATACCTCGCAAGCAACACTGTAACATTCACCACCCTCGAAGCCTGCCCAGCCCCATTTAACTTGCAAGTGAGCAATATCACCCATAACAGCGCTACGGTAGCATGGACTGGTTATAACGATGAGTACACTTTCAGTTACAGAGTAGCTACCGAATTGATCGACCCCGTGTTCAGCGAAGACTTTGAAGGCGGTGTTATTCCTCAAGGATGGAGCAACGAGGGCGATGCTTCTTGGGAGGTAGGTGTTGGTGATTACACCCCCGACACTATTAGCGCACATAGTGGCAACTATAATGCAAAGATTACTCACAACAACTCCCAAGAACAAACCTATTTTGTCATGCCCTCTATGAATTTGGGTGGCCAAAACGACTTGGTGCTCTCCTTCTGGTATATCAACAGATCTTGGGGCGGCGATATTGATGAACTTGGGGTTTACTACCGCTTTGGCACAGAAGGCGCACAAGGCGCATGGCAACCGTTATGGAGCACTACAGAAGCACACGAGACGTGGACAAACCAAGTCGTTGAACTGACGGGGTTGTCCGATAACTATCAGATTGGCTTCTTGTTCACGGACCATTACGGCTATGGCGTTGGCTTGGATGACATCGTCATTGCCCATGAACAAGTCAGTGAGTGGATCACGTTGTCCGATGCTACTAACCCGCTAGAACTCACTGGCCTCACACCTGGCACAAACTATGAAGTGAAAGTTATGGGCTCATGTGATGAAACACAAACAGGATGGAGCAATAGTGCATTCTTCACCACAAACGACGCTGTGTACTACACCATCACGGCTTCGGCCAACCCAGCCGCTGGTGGTAACGTGACCGGTGGAGGCACCTATATGCAAGGCGCAAGCTGCACATTGACTGCAACAGCCAACACCGGCTACACCTTTACTAACTGGACCAAAAATGACGGCACAGTGGTTTCCAATAATGCCACCTATACTTTCAACGTCACTGAGTCAGGTGCTTACGCGGCCAACTTCACGCTCAACAGCTACATGGTCACTGCCTCGGCCAACCCGACCGAAGGCGGAACCGTCACAGGCGGCGGTACATACAACCATGGACAAAACATCACCCTTACGGCAATGGCCAATGAGGGATACACCTTCACTGGTTGGAGTGACGGAGTCACCACCAACCCACGCACAATCACAGTCACTGGGCCTGCCACCTACGTTGCCAACTTCGAGCTCCAAAGCTTCAACATCACTGTCTCTGCCGATCCGACAGAGGGTGGAACGGTGTCTGGTGGGGGTACATACAACTATGGCAGTTCTGTTACCCTGACCGCCACGCCTGCTGCGGGCTATGCCTTCATCAACTGGACCAAGAACGGAACCGTAGTAAGCACCAATGCCACCTACATCCTAAACGTCACCGAGGGCGGAACTTATGTGGCTCACTTCAGCCAAAACAGCTACACGCTCACCATTAACTACAAGTTCGCAAACGGCACTACCGCTGCACCAACCCATACCGAAAACGTCAGTTACGGTGCATCCTACAGCGTCACCTCGCCCACCATCACTGGCTACACACCTGACCAGGCGGTCGTTTCTGGCACGATGGGTGCTGAGAACGTGACGGTTGATGTAACTTACAGTGTCAACAGTTACACACTGACCATCAACTACAAGTACGCCAATGGTACTACCGCTGCACCAACCCATACCGAGAGTGTCAACTACAACGCCACCTACAGCGTCACCTCGCCCACCATCACCGGTTACACACCCGACCTGGCGGTTGTCACGGGCACGATGGGCACCGAGAACGTGACGGTTGATGTCACCTACGCCATCAACAGCTACACGCTCACCGTCAACTACCTGTATGCCGATGGCACAACGGCTGCCGCTTCACATACCGAGAGCGTCAACTACAACGCCACCTACAGCGTCACCTCGCCCGCCATCACGGGTTACACACCTGACCTGGCTGTCGTTACGGGTACGATGGGTACCGAGAACGTGACGGTCGATGTCATCTACACCATCAACAGTTACATCCTTACCGTCAACTACCTGTATGCCGATGGCACAACTGCCGCTGCAAGCCACACCGAGAGCGTCAACTACAATGCTTCCTACAGCGTCACCTCGCCTGCCATCACCGGTTACACACCTGACCTGGCGGTTGTCACGGGCACGATGGGCACCGAGAACGTGACGGTCGATGTCACCTACACCATCAACAGCTACACCCTCACCGTCAACTACCTGTATGCCGATGGCACAACGGCTGCTGCAAGCCACACCGAGAGCGTCAACTACAACGCCACCTACAGCGTCACCTCGCCTGCCATCACCGGTTACACACCTGACCTGGCGGTTGTCACGGG
>JAFRRE010000082.1 GCA_017428285.1 Bacteroidales bacterium
ACAAGTGTTTCTGGGTATTCTTCACCGACAAAAACGACACCCAATTCGATCCCTATTCCTACTTTGATGCTAAGGCCATTGCTCGTTACCAGCAATGCGGTGCCGACCTTTACGACATCAGCAACTACCCTTTGAATGACAGCTATGTCAATACGGTAGGCACCTACTCTACCGAGGTCTTCGGCAAGTCGCGCTGGCTGAATGCCATTGGCATTGAAGCCACCGACGACAATGCTGCCTTGATTGCACAATTGCCTTTTGTGGCCAAAGTACAAGAAATCGTCTCCAATGGTACAGTTGCCAGCGTTAAAACCGAGTTCAAGGAGATTGAGGAAGACAATAAGGACATCCTCACCGGCCAACTGAAACGCTTCGGTGGCCAGCACTTCATCGACCATGGCATTGACGGCAAAGGCCTCCGCATCTGCGTGATGGACGGCGGCTTCCCGAAAGTCGACACCCACCCTGCTTTCCAGCATCTGCGCGACAACCACCAAATCCTCATGACCTACAATTTTCCAAACAAAAAGGAAAACGTGTATGGCTGGAGTACCCACGGCACGATGGTGTTGAGTTGCATCGCCGGCATCAACGAGGAGGGAAAGAAAATCGGGCTGGCTACAGGCGCGGAGTTCCTTTTGGCGCGCACCGAAATCGACCCCGAGCCTTTTAAGGAAGAGGTGTGGTGGGCGCAAGGCGCGGAATGGGCCGACAAGAACGGTGCAGACATTATTAATAGTTCGCTCGGCTACGGCAAAGACCGCCACTGGACCCGCGACATGGACGGCACTTCCTACGTGGCCAAAGCCGCCAACAAGGCCGTCGAGAAAGGCATTCTGGTTTGCAACTCTGCCGGTAATGAAGGCGACGACAGCCGCTGGATGACCATCATCACCCCAGCCGATGCCGAGAATGTGCTCACCGTTGGTGGCATCGATGCCGACCCGATGAATTACAATCACATCTCGTTCAGTTCCTTCGGTCCCACCGTCGACAAACGCCTCAAACCCAACGTGGTGGCTTATGGTCACGCCGTAGTAGCCAACCCGAGCAACGGCAAGTTCACCGATGCCTTTGGCACCTCATTCTCCAGTCCATTGGTAGCAGGCTTCTGTGCCTGTGCGTGGCAAACCAAGCGTGACTTAACGGCCCTTCAAATGAAGGAAGAAATCCAAAAATCGTGCGACCTTTATCCCTATTACGATTATGCCTTTGGCTACGGTGTACCCCAAGCTGCATATTTCACGGGTGACCTGAAATCCGCCGAGCGTTCGTTCAACCTCGTGCAGGAGAAGGACGGCGTGAAGATTGTCGTCCCGAAGGTCATCGAAAACCAGGATGTTTTCATCAATGTGGAAGGTACCGATGGCGTGCTACTCGGTTATTATAAGGTGCATCCCGACTCAGCAGGCATCAAACTGAGCAACAAGGACTTCGGCCAAGGCAAAAAGCTCAATGTCAGCTACAACGGATTCTATGACTCCTGCCCCATTAGCGGCATGGGTGGCGACATCAACTTGCTGACCCAATACAGAAACAGCCAGAACGGCACATTTAAAAAGGTGGAAGCGGAAGGTTGGCAAAAGACAACCTACTTCCAATATGACTACAACTTGCCCAATGCCACTTGGAACGGCTTCAACCGCCATATCGCCATCGGTCGCCGCTGGATGTATGGCAAGTCATATAAAATAGGTATGGGTCTCGGTCTCGATTGGAACCGTTTTGTGAACAATGACAAGGACAGCGACATTCATCCCTTCCATGATCAAGTCATGTTAAGAAACATGCAACTGCGCGGCGAATTGCTGCAACGCGTTGTCATCCGCCTGTGGGGCATCAACTGGGACCTCGGCGGCTATGGTGGAATCAATATCACACGCCGAGTGCGCATCACCGACAAGACTTACATTACCGACGATATGGGTCAACCCATCTCAGGCAACGACTATTCAAAGAAGATCACGACCTATTACAATGCCAAAATAATGAATCTCTTTGAATATGGTGCCTTCACACGCATCAGTTACAGCATCGCCAATATGCTCAACATTGGTGTTTATGGCAGCTATCGCCTGTCGCCTGTCTGCAAAGACACCGACGACCTCATTCATCCGGATGGAGACTGTTACATCAGTCCGTCTCATTGGAGTGTAGGCATCGAGTTGGAGTTGATTCCTTGATTATTTATCAAGCTGAAAATCAAAAATATATAAAATAATTCAAAATTAGGGCATTTTTTTGATACATCGTATCGGAAAATGCACTATTTTTGCAGCATCAAACAAATAGATAAATTTGTATCGATATGGCAACACAACACAACATCTCCTTGGTAGTACCTAAATCGACCTTAAGCCGGTTACCGCTCTACTACAGCCACATCCTCAAGATGCAGCAACAAGGCGAGAAATACGTGTCGGCAGCAACCGTTGCCCAAAGCCTTAACCTCAACCCCGTATTGGTACGTAAGGACCTTTCAGGAGTGAGTAGCGTGGAAGGAAAGCCTCGCACTGGTTTTGAAATCGATACATTATTAAATGATTTAAGTGATTTTTTAGGTTATAATAAAGTGGATGAAGCCATCTTGGTCGGCGTTGGAAGCCTCGGCAGGCTTATACTAACTAACAAAGAGTTTTCTAGCATGGGACTGAATATCACGGTTGGGTTCGATAAAGATCCCGACTTGCATGGTCTTCAGGTTGGTGACAAATTCATCCTTCCCATGGAAAAGATGGAGAACTACATTAGGCGCACAGGTGTCAAAATTGGAATCATCACTGTGCCCGCCGACCAAGCTCAGGCCGTCTGTGACCAAATGGTGGAGTGCGGTATTCTCGCCATCTGGAACTTTGCCTTCACCTTGCTCAATGTGCCACAAGGCATCCTCGTGAAAAACGAGAACCTCCCTTCATCATTGGCTGTACTCTCGCACCAATTAGCAAAGAAATTGAATAACGACAAATAGACCAATATTTTTCCCACAACAATAAATGAAAACAAAAGCATCTAAAGAAAAAGAAACCTTTGCAGTTAATATCGATAAAAAAATATCGTACAAGAACGAATTAGCCTATTACGGAAAATAAAAGGATTTTCAACAACCAATCATCAAAACCAAACCGACAAAACAACATTATTAACAAACAATTAAAAACCCAAAATAAAATGAATAGATTCACATTACCGAGAGACCTTTATCATGGTGAGAACGCTTTAGAAGCATTGAAGACATTTACAGGTAAACGCGCTGTTATCTGCGTAGGCGGAGGAAGCATGAAACGTTTCGGATTTTTAGATAGAGCC
>JAFRRE010000083.1 GCA_017428285.1 Bacteroidales bacterium
AGGAACGACGATCTCCTCAAAATAGTAGGCACCAGTCTTCTCAGAACGCTTCATTCTGATGATCTTGCTATAGGTCTTGTCCAAGCTACGAAGGGTAGCAACAGCTTTCTTTGCCATAACTCTTAATTATTTAATCTCCTTGTGGAGGGTCATCTTTTTCAGAATCGGGTTATACTTCATCAACTCCAGACGATCGGGAGTGTTCTTCTTGTTCTTCATGGTGTAGTATCTCGAAGTGCCGGGCATGCCGCTAGCCTTGTGCTCAGTGCATTCGAGGATGACTTTCACGCGTGCATCTTTCTGTTTCTTTGACATAGCTTATCTTCCTTTCAAATTTAACTGCGTTGAATCTTACGATTTGGCTTGCAAAAGTACAACTTTTTCAAATACCAGCAACCGATTTTTCAAAATTTTATTCTCCTGCGATAACCTTGTTCACAATTTGCAGAATTTCAGCCTCTTGCACAAGAGCGGCAGCTTCAATCTCGGCAGCTTCCTTCAAGATTTCGGCCTTGAAGGCCTCATCTTTCAGCGAAGAAGCGTTGATTTTGACATTCAAATGGGCACCCATCACGGCCGAACGAGCGCACAAAGCACCCACTCCGGCGTCAGTGACGGAGTTCGGATTGCCGGTCTCAGCCATGGCACGGACAACCTCAAAAGCCTTGAAGGCGACCTTCATCGTGCGGAAAGGCACCTGGGTGGCATACTTGGTGGCCTCTTGGATGGCGGCACTACGGGCAGCCTTCTCCTCGTCAGTCTTCTTCGGTAGACCAAAGGCATCCATGATCTTATTGAAGGCATTGGTGTCCTCATCAACGAGTTCAAGCAGCTCGTCCTTGATGGCCTGACCCTTGACAGCCCAGTTGGAGAACTCTTCCCAACGCTCATCCCAACCTGGCTTGTGTGATGACAGGTTAGCGACCATCGTGGCCAATGAGGCACCGAGGGCACCCATATAGGCCGAGATAGAGCCGCCACCAGGAGCGGGACTTTCAGAAGCGGTCTCGTTGGCAAAGCCCGTGCAGGTCATGTCAACGAGTTTCTTCTGGCTGTGGTCTTCGATAAGGTATTCGATGACCTTTTCCTTCGGGTCGAAGGGTTTCAGGTCGTCAAGGCCCATCGACTTGATGGCGATCTTCATGATTTCCTCTTCGCTCACACCGAGGCTGCGCTGCTGCTTGGCAAGATAGAACCTACCAGCGTCCATCAGCACCTTCTTGGGCACGAGGCCGACGATTTCGCAGCCAGTGACGCGCACGCCACGGGCAGCGGCTTTGGCACAGACCTCCTCGAAGCAGACGTGGACGGGCGACACGCTGATATTGGTGATGTTCATCGACACCTGGGCGATGCCGTAGTCCTCGATGAACCAACCGATGGCCTTGGTGGCCTTCAGCGTACCAGGAATCATGATCGGTTTGCCGTTTTCGTCCTTCATCGGCTTGCCAGTCACCTTGCCGCCTTCGCGCATCGGGCGACCCTTCTCACGCACGTCGAAAGCGATGGCGTTGGCGCGGCGCGTCGAGGTGGTGTTGAGGTTATAGTTGATGGCCACGAGGAAGTCACGGGCACCCACTTGGGTGGCACCCGTGTGGGCCACGTGTTCGTTCCATTCGTTGGGGCCGAAGTCGGGCTTCCATTGCTCCGTGCCGAGGCGCGATGACAAGCTCTCGTACTCACCCGTGCGGCAGTACGCGAGGTTGCGGCGCTCCTTGATGTAAGCGGCCTCTTCGTAGCAGTAAATCGGGATGTTCAATTCTTCGCCGAGGCGTTTGCCCAGTTTGTGGGCATACTCGACCACTTCTTCCATGGTGATATTGCTCACGGGGATGAGGGGGCACACGTCGGTGGCACCTTGGCGCGGGTGGGCGCCGTGGTGTTGGCTCATGTCGATGAGTTCGGCGGCTTTCTTCACCACACGGTAGGCAGCTTCGCACACAGGCTCAGGCTCGCCCACAAAGGTGATAACGGTGCGGTTGGTGGTCATACCGGGATCCACGTCCAGCAGCTTGACGCCTTCCACTTTTTCGATTTCAGCGGTCACTTGGTCGATGATATTCTTGTCGCGGCCTTCGCTGATATTCGGCACGCATTCGATGAGTTGTTTCATTATTGTTGTTGAATTAACTTTGTTGAATCTTCGATTTGTTGATTGTTTAATCGTTTAATTGTTGACGCGAGTCGCGGGACTGCGGGACACGAGACTTGGGGTTACCACCATCAAGCCTTTGACCCTCATGGCGGAGGGACATCCGCCATCCCCTACGCGAGAGGGAGTCCTTATCGCTTAGGGGATTGCGGGTCAAGCCCGCAATGACGGCAAAGGGCTTGGGGTAGTGACAATAGCACCAATCCCTCTACCGCTTTTGCGGCTGCAAAGGTAAGGCTTTTTTCTTTACGAAACGAAAGAGAAATCAATCCTGTTGATCTTCCAACTTGAAAAGGATAGGAATTTGGTATGACACTCTAACAAATTCACCTTTATGCTTTCCAGGCTTCCATTTCGGCATTGACTTCACAACACGAATGGCCTCTGCATCGAGTTCACTATCAACACCACGCAAATTTCTAACATTGGAAATGCTACCGTCTTTTTCAACAATAAAACCAATAAAGACACGTCCTTGAATGCCTTTCTCCCTGGCTTTCTGAGGATAATGGATATTCTTGGAAATATAGTGAAACAATTCTGCCACGCCCCCTGGAAATTCCGGCATCTGCTCGACAATCTGATAAACATCCGATTCTCCTTCAACTTCTCCTACTTCCGGGAAAATCTCTGGCATTTCTCCTTCTATTTCTTCAAATACAACTACATCTCCTGGAATCGCCAGAGGTTCTTCGTTTTTGCAAGTTGCTTTTTTCTTTTCTGCTTTCATCGTATCCGGCTCCGGTGCCAGCACATCGCCTTCAAGCAAGATAGGTTCTTCGACACTATCATTCCTAATCGTATCCGAGGCTACAATAGTATCCCTTGGATTCTCCATCATTCCATTCGGGGTCGGTGCCAACGGGCCACAACCCGCTGCGGTAATGGCTGTTCCAATGGTCATTCCGGCAAAGATGGCCGCCTTGCCCATACGCTGCCGCCTCTCCAGTTCGCGCTCCAAATAGCGCACTTCGGCTTCGCATTTCGGACAGGTGCCGAGGCAGTCGCCTTGGTAGGTACATTCCTCGATGACCAACTTAATGTCGTTCTCCGCCGCTATCTGTTTGCGGATTTCCTTCAGGATCTTGCAGGTTTGTTTGCCTCTTGCCATGATATTAGTTTTTTGTATTAACGCAGCAAAAATACGATTTATTTTGAATAAAATGCAGTTTGAATCAATTTTTTCATAATTATCGAACCCTTCGACAGGCTCAGGGGTCCTTAACCTTTGTACAAGCCAAGGTCCCTGAGCCTGTCGAAGGGCCGACCTCTTTACCTTATTATATATTGAAACTCATCAATGTCCACCACTCCCATCACCTTGAGTCGTTCCACACTTTTCGCCACATCTTCATCAGTATTGAACTCAGGAATTTGAGGAACACGCACTTTGATGCGCTCAGGGTCATTATGCTGCAAAATCCATTCCAAATTCTTCAAAACCAGTGGATTTTCTTTTCCAGTGTAAGCCAAATAGATATTCGGATTCATGTCCTTGATGTCAACGATATAGCCGTCTAGAAAAGGATTCATCTCCTGAATGGTCTCAAATGGCACATGGAGGCTAGTCTCCACAACGATTTGCCACTGCGATCCACAAAGCGCACGAAACTCTTTGATAAACTCCTTTTGCAGCAAGGGCTCTCCCCCACCAAAGGTGACTCCGCCATGCGTGGCCAAGAAATACAACTGGTCGATCTTCACCTCCTCAAAAAGCATTTCAGGCGTATAATCACGGCCTTTGTCCATGTCCCACGAGGTCTTGTTGAGGCAATACTTGCAGCGCAAAGGGCAGCCATTGAACGCCACCAAGGTGGTGACGCCCTCGCCGTCGACGGTCAAGCGGTGACGGCTGACTCCGAATATCTTTGCTTTTGTCATTCCAAATACTCAGGCATTCTCGACTCATCGATATAACGTCTCTCGGGCAAAAAGAGGTTGAAAACAACACCTACTTGAGCGTTGAATCGACTTGTATTCAATGGCTTGAAAAATCCAAACAAGTTGTTGGTAGTCAAGTAAATGTTGCAGGTCTCAATCATAGCTGAGATGCCGAAGCCAATGTTGTCGTAGCTATGGGGCATCATCGTGTAGGTGGCACATACATTGAGGTTGTCGTAGAAGGAACCGCAATATGCCAAAGTGAGCGCGGGACGGAAGCCGCTACCCAAGAAACAGCCTTGCACTTGTGCACTGAAACGGTTTTGGTCATCAAGGTCGTAATTACCGCGCAGCAAGAGATTGGTATTGAGCGCAGTATTGTATTTCTGCAAAGGGGCAAACTCCAATTGGAAATACTGCTGCAAAGTATCCAAAAACTGTTCACTATACGATTCATTCGAGGAAATCAGCTGTATCTGTTCCCAATCCAGACCGTTGAATAGGAAGCTTCCGTTGTCATAGAATTGCCCGACGTCGTTCAACTGGCTCGTCATGGTGATGTTGTTCTTTCCCCAGTGGATAAAGCCCAAGTCGTGAATGGCAGCCACTGCACTAAACTCCTCATCAAAACGGTATTCAGCAGCCAAGTCGATGCCAAAACCAGGGTTGCGAAACAGCTCGCCCATACTGAAAGGACCATTCCCCATCAGCTTCCCTGTTTCATCAATGTAAACCGCGTTGGGCATGGCAGCCTTCACAAGGGCATGTTCCTTTAATCGGAGTGCATAGGTATCAGGATCGGTGTAAAGCGCTGCGTTGAAAGCATCGGTCTTCACATCCACAACGCCGAAAAGCAACTTGGCCCTGCCACCCACCGACAACTGATCCGTGACATTCATCTGATAGCCAACCGCCCATTCCTGATAGGCCATCATGTTGAGGTCCATGTTGACCTTTACAGGATTGTCCTCACCTACAAAAGCACTATTGCCGTAGCCCAACAACTTGAAAAGGCCGTCATTGTATTTCACGTCGCCTTGCACCTTCACGCCCCAATTAAAAGTCCACAGGTTTTTGTCGAAACGTTTGTACAAGGTGAACAAGTCCAAGTTGGCATTGAGGCCTAAGAAGTTGTTCTTCTTCAAGCTATTGGCGAACTGCCTCAGGTTGAGTATAGCAGGACGGCCTTGCGCATCAAACTCGAAGAGATTGTCGTAATGCAGCGTGGTATTCTGCACATCGAGGCCGATATTGCCGATGACAAGCGACATCACGCTTTGGTAAGGCAAATCGGCGGCTGGATTGGCATTCATTTGATACGGGTTGAGCCGCATGAAATCGACGGGCGACACCTGTTGGGCACGACCAGAAGCCAAAACGAAGGTCAAGGCTAATGCGGTCAGGATTCTATATGTTTTTTTCTTTGTCACTCTTTTAAAATTCAACAACACCATTGTATTTCACTCTTGCTTTAATAAACACTCCCAATTGTTGATCTCCTTTTAGACACACATTGTGGGCATCAGTATCGATTTCATAAATCGAAATCAACCCGTTGGAATGATTAAGATATTCCACTATTTCACCCGTCACTTCCAATGTCAATTCGGTCGTCACAGGTTTTCCGTCATACGACGCGCAAATCAGCTTGTCTTTGGCGACCAAAGTATCCGTAATACGCCCTGCCTCAAAATCATATGTAAAGAACTGTGCGTTAAAATCCAACGGGACGGTCGAGGTAAAGGTCAATTCCAAGGTCAGCTTTTCAATTTGGTCTGGCGCTTCAAAGTTTAGATTGAGATCGGTTGTGTCGACAAACCGCACATCATTCATGGCAAATGCGAAAGGAATCTCCGCATCAATCATCACATCGATGACACTGGTGTCGGACACAGAAACCATGTTAGACATGCCTGAAGGATTCACGATAAAGTTAGAAACGGCATAAATACCCGTCTCATTTGCCGAAATCTTACCGTTTAAACTTCTCTCAAAAACTTGTCCAAAATTGGACAAAGGAGGTACGCTGACCGAAACTGGTTGTGGGCCAAAAATGGAGTATGGGGCTTCATCATCCACGATGATCCAAGCCGTGTCCAAATCCAACCGAGCTCCCAAATTGAATGTGTTCCGTTCGTATAGTTTCAACCGTGCACCCTGCACTTGCAACGATCCCGATGCATTGCCAGGGAACAAGTTCATGGTCGTGTCAAGGACATTCCTCGACTCGTATGAATCGACAAAACCACTCATCTCCTTGATGGCCAGATCACTACCTTTCACATCCACCTCAAAAAACAGTTCTTGAGCCGGCAAACTCTGCAACCTGACATACACATCATAGCCCAATTGAAGGGTATTCGCTGTATCCGTTTCATAATGCAATCCGTCAAGGTCGAACTGGATGTCATTTGAATTTAAATCGAAATCAAGCTCCAAATCTCGGCCTCCTTCATCCGTGATATCGGAAGAGTGGATCACCAGACGTTGAAGCAAGCCAACATTGGATTTGACATCAAAATCAAAATGACCGGTTTCCATTTCGGCTTCCACCACATGGATATTGTCTGACTCAAACACAATCGTATGCTCGAAATGGAACATCGTGTCGAAAGCTTGAGGCAATGTAATTGGGAATGGATTCTCGAAAGAAAAACGTTCGTTATACTCCAAATCCTTAAACCTCAACAAGCTATCTCCATCCACCACACCCAAGTCATCAAAATGGAAACCGTAAGTAAGGACTCCGTCTTCCGAACAGGTAATCATACTGTCAATATTGAACTGTTGCATCAATTCCGTCACAGTGAACGAACCCGAACCGATGGGCAGCAAAATTTCGCCCTCGGCGTTCACCCCATGCACGTTATTCACGTCAAAATGGTCTTTCCTGCACGAAGCAAAAAGGCAGGCAAGCAGACCTAGCAACAACGCTATTCTAAGGATTCTCATCATACGAATTTACCATTCAAAATCATCTTTGCCACCTTGTTCGCACCATAATAATAAGGCATAAACTCCAGCTGCGTCATCGGTTGGGTGATGATAAGGTTGGCGAGCTTTCCCTTAGTGATGCTTCCCACCTCATCGCTCACGCCCATGGCATAAGCCGTGTTGAGTGTGGTGGCGTTGAGCGCCTCTTCAGGGGTTAGACGGTAGCGTATGCAAGCCATTGACAAAATGAGTTGCATGTTGCCCGATGGTGAAGTGCCAGGATTGAAATCGGAAGCCATGGCTACGGGCAAACCTGAGTCAATCATCTTGCGCGCTGGCGAGAGGGGCAGATTGAGGAAGAAGGCGCAGCCTGGCAATACGGTCGGCATGGTCTCAGTGTCTTTCAGGCATTCAATCTCGGCGTCACCCATCTGTTCGAGGTGGTCGACGGAGATGGCGCCGTATTTCACGCCCACTTGCACACCACCCGAGATGGCCATCTCGTTGGCGTGGATCTTCGGCCTCATGCCATATTTGATGCCTGCCATGAGAATGCGTTCAGTGTCCTCAACGGTGAAGAAGCCCTTGTCGCAGAACACGTCGATGAAGTCAGCCAAGTCCTCCGCAGCCACGAGCGGAATCATCTCGTTGATGACCAAGTCGACATAATCCTCCTGATGGCCACGGTATTCCATCGGGATGCCATGAGCACCTAAGAAGTTCGACTTGATAGTCAAAGGTGAATTCTCCTTCAAACGGCGGATGACACGCAAAAGTTTTAATTCGCTCTCAGTGGTGAGGCCATAGCCGCTCTTGATTTCGATAGCACCCGTACCCATGCGCATGACCTCATCGAGGCGCTGTTGGGCCATGTCGTAGAGTTCATCCTCCGAAGCTGCTGCCGTCGCCTTGGCCGAGTTGAGGATGCCTCCTCCCCTCTTGGCGATTTCTTCGTAGCTGAGGCCACGGATCTTGTCGACGAACTCCAACTCGCGTGAGTTGGCATAGACCAAATGCGTGTGCGAGTCGCAGAAAGCAGGCATCACGACACTGCCTTTCACATCGTGAATGCGGTGGTTTTCAGCGAGATATTTACGGCAAGCCTCCGAGTCCATCGGACCATAGTCCTCGATTTTCTTACCTTTGATATATAAGAATGCATCCTTGATTCTTCCCGTTTCGGCCATTTCCTTGCCGCGTTTCAGCAGTCGGCCCTGTTCCTCGATGCCGACCAACTCTTTGATATTGACAATAAGCATGGTAAATGAATTTTTTGCAAAAATACAGAAAAAAAGGCCTTTTGCACGATTTTTGCTATTTTTGCCCCGAAAAATCGAAACACAATGAGAAAAGTCGTTTTTATCGCTATGATCATCCTTGCCACTGCCTTCACGGCCAATGCGCAAGAAGAAAAAAAGGAATCGAAAGTCAAGCATCTGACTTACAACGAATTCCTGAAGAAGGTTTGGGATTTTGAGAAAGACCCGAACACCTTTAGCTACAAGGGCAAACTGCCCGCCATCGTCGACTTCTATGCAGACTGGTGCGGTCCCTGCCGCCGTGTGGCACCCATCATGGAAAAACTGGCCGATGAATATGACGGCAAGCTGTTGGTTTACAAAGTCAACACCGACCAAGAGCGGAGTTTGTCAGCCGCTTTCAATGTGAAAAGCATCCCCATGGTGCTCTTCATTCCCATGGAAGGACAGCCGATGATGCAAGTCGGAGCCTTGCCGGAAGAGGGTTACAGGAAAGTTGTGGAAGAACAATTGCTCAAATGACGCTCTTCACGACAGCGTATTTCCCAAGCATCAGCTACATGGCGCGTTTTCTGAAAGAAGACGCGCCTGTCGTTGAGATATGTGAGACCTACCACAAGCAGACCTACCGCAACCGCTGCCGCGTGATGACGGCCAATGGCGTGGAAAGTCTGAGTGTGCCCGTAGTAAAAGTGAATGGCAACCACACCATGACCAAGGACATGGCCATCAGCCCCATTGAGCCTTGGCAGCACATCCACAGCCGCTGTTTGGAATCCGCTTACAAGGCGGCACCTTATTTCGACCATTATTACGACTATCTCCGCCCCATTTTCGAAGGCCGCTTCGACCGCCTCATCGACTTGAATGATGCGGCATTACAAGCCGTTTTGAAGATGCTGAAAGCCAAGAAGGAAATCGTACATACGACGGATTATATGCGCGAAGCTGAAAACGACTTGCGGGAAGCATTCAGCCCGAAAAAAGCCAATGAAAACTATGTTTTCCCAGAGTATTATCAGGTTTTCGGCACCAAGTTTCCTTTCGCGCCCGATTTGAGCGTGTTGGATTTGGTGTTTAATGAGGGGCCGGAGGCGGTGGAATATTTGAGGAAACTTTAATCCCTGGATTGCTTCGTGCCTCGCAATGACGCAAAGCGCGTCCGGCGCAAAGCGTCGCAAGTCTTGTCGTCGCTTCGCGTCTTTGCGAGGAGGAACGATGAAGCAATCCAGAAAAACAATTACAACAAGAATTTTGAAACAAGCTCCTTAAGATATTCATCGGGCAGATTGGCCATCCCCATACGGCTGATTTCCTCATGCTCAGCGGTCTTTTTGCGAATGACATACTTTCTTTCCTTCCCGTCAATGATGGCAAGAAGATGATAATTGCCCTTGTACTGCTGCTCGATGCGAATGTTTTCAATCTTTCGGCCATCGGTATCAACATAGCTGTTTTCTGCTTTTGCGCTTGCCAATCCCCAAAACGCAAGGTTTTCGCTAAGCGTGTTTTCAACTGCCGAAATCCATTGTTCTTTCACACCATTTCGCTCCGCCAATGCACGAAACTCCAAAACGGCTCTCCCGACCTCGCTGACGATAGTTTCCGCCTTGCGTATGCCGTTTTCAGCAGCCAATGCCATCACATCATCAAGGGTGATGCCGTCGTACTTTCCACGAATCATCAGGCAATGTCGTGTTTCGGGAAGGAAACCGCCAGTGTTAAAAATGTAAGTCAAGTCATAGGCTGGAGAGAGCCTCCATCGGCCTTGCTCGTCCATGAGAAAGGAGAAGTTCTTGTTGTGGTCATCTGTGTTGTTGGCCAAGATATTGAAAACCATACGACGGAAAACCTCTTCACTATCGCGTTCGGAGAGTCGCATTTTCCGACAAACCCAAAGCAAACGCTCGTAACTATCGGCTTCAGGATAGAGTGCAGCCAAGGTCTGCATATGGAGTTTTTTCTCCCCTTCCCTATCAAAACGCTTGGTGACAAAATGCTTGTCGTCCTCAACATCCATCAACCAACATGGCATCATTCGAATTCCAGCCTTTTTTGCCATCTCATAGTAGGTCATCTCGAGTTCCGCTGTAGAGCGTTCCTTGACGCCAAACTTTAAGATGCAATGCTCAAAGCCTTTCAATGCGCCCACCTGTCCGCTGCGGATTTCTCCCGTTTCACGATTAATGGCGATGATGGCCTTGGGCTGTCTTCCGCCTGCTGAGGTACCAACCGCCATCAAGGCTTGCATGGTGAGCGACTGTTCAGGGGCTATGCGAACACTCTCGCGCTGCGTATAGATTTGCTCAGCCAAGTCAATCAAGGCTTTTAACTTGATGTCTTCTGTGGGATTGAAGTCGTAGGTTTCAGGGAAAAACTCCAGCGCCCCCATGGCACGTTTCCCGATGAAAGCGAGTTTGTCCAAAGATGTGATTTCGCCTGATTTGATGCCTTGTTGCAATCGCCATTGTTCAAACAGGGCATTGCCCCAAGCGTCGGGCAGCGAGTCAGCCAAAAACGGCGGCAGTTTCTGATACATCTTCTCAGAAGCACCGAATATCGGACGCAGGTTCTGCGGCAGTTTGATGGAGGCATCCAAAGGCGATATGTCAAGTCCCGATTCAATCCATTCTCGGTTATACTCGAAATAAGGAAGTCTACGGTGCGGCTCAATACACAACCTCCCAACTTCCCGTCCCCATAGCATCACTTTTAGAATCCTTGTCGTCATAGTTTTTCAATTTCATTTGTTTGTTTTCGGTGAAGCATGTCTGACACGCTGCGCTTTTTTCCCGTCTTCTTTCATCAGATAAGGCGATTCAGGCAGTTCGGGCATCAATTCGTCAAGGTCGTTGATACAACCAATGGCTTTCAGCAACAAAAGAAAAGTGCTGAGCGACATATTGGGCACTAACCCGTTCTCAAACTTGTGGATGGTATTGATGGTCAGCCCCGACTGCTCCGCCACATCCTTTTGGGTCATGCGCGAACGCATACGGTAGTCCTTAAAACGCGTCCCGAGAAGTTGCACCAACTCTGGTATTGAATATTCGTAATAATCTGCCATAGTTATCATTCTTAAATTATCCAATCAATTGATTTAAGATAATTAATATATCTTAATTCATTCTATAGTTGTATTTAATTGCGCAAAAATACGAATTATTTTTGAAAGACAAACAATTTTTGCATTTTTTTCACACCATTATCGTTGGATTCCCTTCGGGAATGGCGAGGATCCGTTGTGTGTTCCCTGCGGCGGCAAGATACGCCAACAATCCGTGAGGGACCAAAGCCGCCGCATTACAACTTAAACACCAGCTCCATTCCCATAGGGAATCTCTATTTCACTTCACCTCAATCTTTCGTTCGGTCGGATTTGTAATCCGACCGTATTGAATCAGTGGATTTGCAATCCGCATCGTATTGCTTATTAACGGATTGCAAATCAGCCTGAACCTATGGTTTCACTTCACACGAATCTCAAACCCCGACCAGTCCTTGCTCTCGGTCAACAAATCATAGTAATGGCAGATGTTCTCCTCGGTGATTTCTTCACCGTTGACGGAAATGATTTGGTCTCCGACCTTATACTTCTCGTTGCCGTCGATGAGACGGTTCAAAATCTTCAATGTCCCATCGGCTGTGGAAACACGGTAGGCAGATGCCTCGAACGGCTTGACGACATCGGTTGTATGTGGTCTGGCATACATCCTCAGCTTTCCGCCTCGAGACGAGATAATCCAATCATATTTCGAAATCGCCTTGAGACCCATGTTATTGTGTGCCAACGATTTCACATACAACACTTCGGTATCCTTATCGACTCCAGCAAGGCTGAGATTTTCATGACTAGCGTACACAAATGTCTGCTTGTCGGTATGCCCTCCAATGGCTTGTCCAAAGGAGCCTTCAAAAACATAATCCTTCTCCCCTGGACTATCGACCCGCTGCTCGTCCTGCAACAAAAAAGCAGCAGCACCGTTGCCCGTGTCGAAAATGCATTCATACTCCACACCATTGATTCGCGGATAGACCCACAAAACATCTCTGTACAACTTGCATTTGATGGGAATGAACTCCGTCGTGTCGATGCTCAAGGAATCAGGTATTTCGTACATCTGATTACCGGTAAAGTCAATCATGTAACGAACCAAATTAAGTCCTTGAAAGCCAATGATATTATGCGCTGACAAAGCCTCCTCTCTTTGACAAATCGGTGGTTCAGGCCCTAAATTGGCGAAACCTAGTCCTTCCGACACCACCATGTTTGTTTTGATTGTTACCGGCAAAGTCGTCACTTTGATTTTTGATCTTTTGTCGACCCCGGTAACCCGATTACTATAAAACTTCATTCCATCTGGCTTCGTGCTGGGCGTATACATGAGCAATGCAAACGAATTGACACCTGTATCATACATCACCGTGTCAGATTTTCCATTGATTTCAGCCTTGAGCAACATTTGGTTCCTCTTGCTGACAACAAAATGGATAGTGTCGTATGCCGAATTGATCCTAAAACTTGAGTTATCATTAAAGATTTTGGCCGTATGAATCATCAGGCCGACAGTGCCGCAGGAAGTCATGGCAAAGGCCATCGACAAAAGCACACAATATTTAAACAACCTGTTCATTTTTAATATGTTATTTCAGTATAATAGACTTTCATGCAAAGCATATCCTAAAAACTTACTTCACCCGAATCTCAAACCCCGACCAGTCCTTGTTTTCCGTCAACAGGTCGTAATAATGGCAGATGTTCTCCTCGGTGATTTTCTCGCCATTTACTGAAATGATTTGGTCGCCGACCTTGAACTTCTCGTTGCCGTCGATGAGGCGGGTCAAAATCTTCAATGTTCCATCGGCAGTGTTGAGTTTGTATCGAAACATGTCGACGGGCGCCTTCTCTTCGGCCTCATGAGGTCTAGCATACACTTTTACGTCACCGCCTCTATCCCAGTCAAAAATCCAGTCATACTGCGAGATAGCCTTGAGACCCATGTTGTGAAAAGGCAAATCCTTCACATAACTGACGTCAACCTCCTTGTCAGGACCTACAAGGTTGAATGTTACCTTGGGAACACGAACGAAACGCTGTCTTTCCGTTAGCCCCCCAATGGTATTTCCATAAGAACCTTCATAAACCCAATCGTTTTCTTTGGGGTTTTCAATCCGTTGTTCATCCTTCAACAAAAATCCACAATTGCCGTTCCCCGTATCAAAAATGCATTCGTATTCCACTCCGTTCACTTTTGGATAGACAAACAAGACACCTCTGTTTAATCTGCACTTGATGGGGACAAATACCGTAGTGTCGATTAAAACCGAATCAGGGATGGTATACTTTTTAGAAGCGGTAAAGTCGATCATATTTCGACTTAGTTGGAAGCCTTGAAAACCTAAAAGATGGTACTTTGATATGGTGTACTTTTCACAAGGGGAAGGCTCCGGATTCAACATAGCGAAGCCAACACCTATGTTGCTCACCCTACGCGTCCCCCATTTAACCGGAAATGTCGTCATTTTTATCCTTGACTTCTTGTCGGCTCCTGTCGTCCGATTATGATAAAACTTCATTCCTTCTGGTTGTGTGCTGGGTGTGTACATCATCACAAATGCAGTATTAACACCCGAATCATAGATCAAAGAATCCGATTGCCCATCCACCTCGGCTTCAAAAACCATGTGCTGACCATTGAGTGCAAAATGGATGGTGTCATCATCCAATCGGACTTCAATAGGATGGCCATCTTCCTTTGTAAAAACCCTAAGCGTATGAACAATCAATCCTATCGGAAGAAAGTAAAAAGCAGCAGCAGTCAACGCCACAATAACAGCCAAAATGACGAGTAATACCTTATTCTTCTTTTTCATTTTTAGGTGTATTAGTTTATTAGTATGCTGCAAAGGTACGACATTCTTTTGAAACAACATGAAAAAAACGAAAAAAACTACTTCTCGGGATAAGCAATCCTGACGTGATAGATATTCATCAGCTTCTTTTTCAGCACTTTGCGGCAGGTCTCAATGTCGTGTAAAGTGAGGTCGGTGTTGAGGAACTGCCCCGCCTCCATCTGCTTGTTGATGATGTTGTCAACCAAGTCGCTGATTTTCTTTTCATCGGGGTCTTTGAGGCTGTGAGAGGCAGCTTCGATGCTGTCGGCCATCATCAGCACGGCGGTCTCGCGCGAGAACGGTGCCGGGCCATGATAGGTAAATGGCGTCGGGTCAATCTCCTCGTCGGGATGGGCCTTCTGCTCGTTGATGTAGAAATAATCGGTGCGGCGCGTGCCGTGGTGGGTGCGGATGAAGTCAATGATGCGCTCCGGCACATGCGCCTTGTGCGCCATTTCGATGCCATCGGTCACATGCGAGATGATGATTTCAGCACTTTCAATATTAGAAAGGTCGTTGTGCGGGCTGTAGGCACCGTGTTGGTTCTCGGTGAAATACATCGGGTTCTTGATCTTTCCGATGTCATGATACAAAGCACCCGTACGAGCCAATTGGGTATCGCCACCAATCTCGAACAACACTTCCTCACAGAGGTTGGCCACCTGGATGGAATGCTGGAAGGTGCCTGGCGCAGTGGCAGCCAACTCGCGCAACAAAGGGCTGTTGGTATTGCTCAGTTCCATCAACGAGAGCGAGGTGGTCACTCCAAAGATACGCTCAAACATAAGGATGAGGGGTTGCGCCAAAAGGGTGAACAACGCATTCAGCAGCAGCAAAAGCACCACCGACCAATCGATCTCGGAGGTGGACAGGAAAGTGAAAGCGAGAAACACCAACAAATAGCCCACGAACACGAACAACGCGGCCTGGATAAAACGATGGTGCGTGCGGGTATTCGACATGCCGAACACCGTGACCACCGTGGCCACCAATTGCATGAAGATGAACTGGAAGGGATTGGGCACCACGAGCGAAATCAGCATCACGGCGAAAACCTGAGTGGAAAAAGCCAAACGCAGGTTGAAAAACGAACCCACCATAATGGCCAAGAGGCAGACAGGCATCATGTAGACCAGTCCTGGAACGAACTTGACCAATATGTACGAAGGAATGATGATCATCAGCATGAGTGTCAGCAGCAGGACAATGTTTTTGAGCTGCGAAAACACCTTCTTATGCAGTTTGTTGCCGTATAGCCCCATCAAAAGAAAGACCAAGGTCACAAGGAAAATCTGGCTCAGCAGCACACGCAGCGACTCATCGCTCGACATGGAACGCGAAGTGTATTCGCGCTGCAACGAATTCAGCTTATTGTAGATATTCTCATCGACCAACTCACCTTCCGAGACGATAGCTTGGTCCTTCTGCACCATACCGTAGGTCAGCGAAACGGCAGCCGCCGCCTTATCGACCTCTTTCTTGGTAAGGTCGGCATTGTAAAACACGTTTTGGCGCAATGCGCCGTTCACGAGCTCAGAGAGTAGCTTTTTATCAATCTGCTTATCAGCATTTTCCAACATTTCAGCAACGGCTTCCGTAGCACTATTCATACTATACAACTCTCCATAGCGGATACTGCGCATCACGTTGTTGCGAATGACATTCACTTCCGAACTCGACTCCAAATTGGCTGTCGCGTTGTCATAGGCCACGATGCCCTGCTCCTCAATAGAATCGAACACATTGAAGAGACAGTCCAAGTTACAGTCGCGATCGAGGTGAGAAGCGGCATCCCATTGTGATTCGAAATTGACAAACAGGAGATTACGCGAGGCGACCATTTCATCGTCGTTGAACACGAAAATAGGCTTCACCTTGGCTTTCGCAGCTTCCGTTTCCGCGTTCAGGGTCTCGTAATCCTTGTAAATCGGGAAATCGAATGGGGCATAAAGCGTCTCGTGCTGCCAAGGTTTTGAAAGCTGGTACTCGTACTTGAACTTGCCCGAGCGTGGCATCTGCCAACAGACCAAGACAATGGCCACCACAAAAACGAAAACCCGACCTACATTATAATAACTATGCCTTATTCTATTGAAGAAATCATTTATCTTACTCATAGTCAAACGTTTAAAAATCAACACCACCAATTAAACCGAGGGCTAAATTAAGAAAAACTCCAATCACTTGAAAAAAAACGGCGAAAAAAGGCGATTTGCACCGAATAGTTCACTAATTTAGCGGTCAGAAAAACGACAAGAAAATGACATACGGCATCTGCAACCTTACCGCCATCGCGCTGCGCAAAGAAGCCCGACATGCTTCGGAGATGGTGAGCCAACTACTTTACAATGAAACTTATACGGTTTTGGACAGAACCAAAGATTGGGTGCTGATACAGACCGAGGATGGCCCTTCGACAGGCTCAGGGGCCTATCCTTACCAAGGCTGGATACAGACAAAGCAGTTTTGCGAGCTTGGCGAAGCGGAGTTCAACACCTTGAAGAGCAAGACTCCTTATCTTATTAATAAGCCCGTCGTGAATTACAACGGTCTGTTCCTGACCATGGGCACGCCGCTTTACGAACCACATCCCGACGCCGAATTGATGCCTTCCGAATTTCATCCCGACCTCTTTGTCGACTACGCCAAACGACTGCTTGGCGCACCTTACCTATGGGGCGGCCGCATGGCAATGGGGCTCGACTGCTCGGGATTGACCAAGGTATGCGCCCGTTTAGCGGGTCTTGTCCTGCCCCGCGATGCCTCTCAACAGGTGAAGTGCGGCAACTTGGTGTATTTCCTTCAAGAGACACAACCTGGCGACTTGGCCTTCTTCGGTGATGAGGACGGCATCATCACCCATGTAGGCATCATCATGGGCAACGAACAGATCATCCACTGCTCGGGGCAAGTCCGCATCGACTACTTGGACCAGACTGGTATATTTAACAAGGAAAAGAGTGAACACACGCATCGTTTGCAAGTTATTAAACGGATGAAATGATTGCGAAAAATCTCGCAACGAAGTTTTTCGCAACTAAATTTACTATATTTGCACCCGCAAATTTAAATTTTGAATCTTAAATCTTTAAATCTTAAATACAACGTAATGAACAACGCACTTATCACATTTGCGAAGCCGGACAACGAGCCTGTAAAAAGCTACAAGCCAGGCAGTCCGGAGAGAATCGAACTCCAGAAGGAACTCGAAAGACAATCCAACGAAATCGTTGAAATCCCCGCCATCATCAACGGACAGGAAGTCCGCACGGGTGACATGGGCGAGGTGGTGATGCCTCATGACCACAAGCATGTCATCGCACGCTACCACAAGGTAGGCGAAAAGGAAGTCCGCATGGCCATCGACGCCGCCCAGGCCGCCAAGAACGACTGGGAGAACACGCCTTGGGATGAGCGCGCCGCCATCATGGCACGCATCGCCGAGATGCTGGCCACCAAGTACCGCGCCCGCATCAACGCCGCCACTATGCTCGGCCAGTCGAAGAACTGCTTCCAAGCCGAAATCGACAGTGCCTGCGAGACCATCGACTTCTTCCGCTACAACAACCACTACGCCAGCAAGCTCTATGCCGAGCAGCCCGCTTCGGCCAACGACCAGCTGAACCGTACCGAATACCGCCCGCTGGAAGGCTTCGTGTTCGCCATCACGCCTTTCAACTTCACCTCCATCGCCTCCAACCTGAACATGACCCCCGCCTTGATGGGTAACACCACCATCTGGAAGCCCTCGACGACCGCATTGCTGTCGAACTATACCGACATGCGCATCTTCATGGAAGCCGGCCTTCCGAACGGCGTCGTCAACTTCCTGCCCGGCAAAGGTAGCCTGATTAGCGGCGTGGCCCTGAAGGACAAGAACTTCAACGCCATCCACTTCACCGGCAGCACCGCCACCTTCAAGAGCTTGTGGAAGACCACCGGCCAGAACCTCGACCTCTACAAGTCGTATCCTCGTCTCATCGGTGAGACCGGCGGCAAGGACTTCATCTTCGTCCACAACAGCGCCGACCCGCAAGAAGTGGCCGTCGCCATCGTCCGCGGTGCCTTCGAATACCAAGGCCAAAAGTGCTCAGCCGCCTCGCGCGCTTACATCCCCGCCTCCATGTGGAATGATGTGAAGAACCGCGTCGGCGACATGATGAGCACCATCAAGATGGGTGACGTGAAAGACTTCACCAACTACGTGAACGCCGTCATCGACGAGGCTTCGTTCGACAACTGCAAGGGCTACATCGACCGTGCCAAAGCCAGCAAGGACGCCGAGATCGTTTTCGGCGGCAACTGCGACAAGAGCGTCGGTTACTTCGTGGAGCCCACCGTCATCCTCGCCAAAGTGCCGAACTACGAGAGCATGGTGGAAGAGATCTTCGGACCCATCATCACCATCTATGTCTACGACGACAACAAGTTCGAGGAGATGTTGGATGTGTGCGACCAGAGCTCACCTTACGCCCTCACCGGTGCCTTCTTCGGCAACTGCATGAAGGCCCAGAAGATCGCCAACGACAAGCTGCGCCACGCAGCCGGCAACTACTATGTGAACGACAAGCCCACGGGAGCCGTGGTCGGAATGCAGCCCTTCGGCGGTGCCCGCGCCAGCGGCACCAACGACAAGGCTGGCGGTCTGTGGAACCTCATCCGCTGGACCAGCCCGCGCGCCATCAAGAACACCTTTGTTCCTGCTGCCGCCTACGGGTATCCGTTCTTGGCACAAGATTAATCGTTTGTCGGTAGAGACGTGGCGCACCGCGTCTCTACAGCGACAAAACACCAAAAAAAATCCGTCAACATTGTTTGGCGGATTTTTTGCTTTCAGGCATGGCCGACAAGATTTTCCGAGCAACCCATTTGTAGTTTGCGAGATATTGTATACCTTTGCGGCATAATTACAAAACAAAGCACCATGACGACCATTGAACTTAGGGCATCCATTGCAACCGACCTCGAACAAATGAGTTTGGAAATGCTTGAAAATGTGTCACGTTATGTGATGCAGTTGCGTCTCCATCCGCGTACAGTCCATGTTGAGGAAGAATATCTTACACCTTACACCGTTGAAGAACTTTTGGAAAGGGCAGAAAAAGGGAGGAGAGAGATTGCACAAGGAAACTATGTGACAAGCGAAGAAGTGTTTCGTGACTTGGTTGAGGAATTTGGACTTGACCCCGATGACATGAAGGAGATTGAGAAGCAAGTCGAAGAAGCCGAACCTCTTAACGCCCAGACCGTATGGGAGTCATTTGCCATCCCGATGCACAAAACAGACTATGTCAGGCAGTTGTTTATGTCCAAACCGAATATGGTCGTAGTAGCAGCGCAAAATTCATCAAGGAAGTCTATCGGTCAGAAAGACTTATCGCAAAATTCCCATATCTTGGTCCTGCCGAGCCTTTTCTCGCCGACGCTCCCGTGTTGTACAGAAGCATCGTTGTGAACCGCTTGAACAAGATTGTCTATTGGATTAACGACGATGTGATTGAAATCGTAGACTTCTGGGACACCCGCCGCGAGCCGAAGAAACAAGCCGAACAAGTGGAATGACAACAAACCAACATTATAAAAACAAACTAAAAGAACAACAAAACAGAAAAAGACTACAACATAACATAATCATACACTGAGCTTTACGCTCTTGTTCCTCACGCTGAAAAATCTGGAAAATTTCTCATAACAGGAATAAGTTAGCGAAGGGTTCATGCCAAATGGCGTGAACCGTTTTCTGCTTATACGTTATAAGGGTTTTCCAGAGCCTTCAGGGTGGTATAAGCAACACGAAAACGGATTCACGCCTTTATTATGAACGAAGCACCACATACCGGAAACCTCATCAAGGCCGAACTTGCCCGACAGCAGCGGAGCATCGCCTGGCTCGCCCAGCAGATGGGCTGCTCAAGACAGAACCTTTGCCGGCAACTCGGGCACAACTACCTCGGCACCGACCAGCTTCTGAAGATTAGCCTCATCCTCCACCGCGATTTCTTCCACAACTTCACCGAATACATTGACAATCAGTTTTGATATGCAAAAATACGAAATATTAATGTTATATTATATACATATGTATATAATATAACATTAAAAGTTGTAATTTAAATTTTATCTAAATAATTTGTACGTCAATCATTGGTTGACGTTTCGACAATCACTTTTTTACATAATGTCAACCTATTCGTAACGCCACAATTGTTTGGTTTTCAAGCCTATCCTTATCTTTGCTTCGTTAAAACATCCGTTAATTAGGTTACATTTAGGGTTGTGTTAAACAATTGATGGACAATTGGTTACAAACAATGAATGTGACTAAAGGGGCGAAGCTGTGTAGAGACCTATTGTTTTTTCCACGCATAATCCGAAGAACTATGGGAAGGGAACAGCGTTTTCGTAAATTCCAGACAACACCGTGTTTGTGGCCCTAAGCTGAGACCAAACCATCAACTGAACCAAGACATTCCAGGTAAGTCCTGTCGTTCCAGACAAAACCACTGCAGCCAAGGCAAGCTGAAACGTCATCGCCACAGAATACCAAATCCGAAGCGGCGACCAACTCCTCAGCTGAAGGATTGCTGCATTGAGTGGAAGAACCATCACCATCAACCCTGTATCCCAAAATTCAGGACAATACTGCTACTCTACCGATTGAAAGAATCTTATCTGTAATAAGGATTTAAGCTGAGCTATTACAAATATTTTTGAATCAAACTCACGAAAAAATTACTTCAAAAAAATAATCATCAATAATTTTACAGGTACAATTATGACTTGAAACAATGGTCAATTATGTTACAAAAATGGTGACATGATAGAATGTAAAATAAATTCTGGAGTATTCCTAACTGGTTGAAGTCTAGCATGATACATAACAGGATGACAAATATCGCAATTCATCACATGAGGAAGATTGGTGTGATTCCTTACTGGATGAAGTATAGAAAACTTCCGTACAGAAACACAAATAAAAGAAATAATTAATGCATTAATTACTGCAGCTCTTGAAGGAATAGATAGGCCTGAAGACAGCACAATAACTATCTATCAATGATCAGACCCTAAATGATCATTTACACTTAATCAGTCGACAGGTGTTGACATCCACTTAGATGCTGGATGATCTGGTTGAACTACAATCAATTGAGAAGACTGACAACGATGTTCTTATAGTTGTGATGAAAAAAATGATAAAGATGAATGTATAAGATGACATGTTGAATGTAACGAATCAGCACCAAGCTGCGAAGGTCAATGTACTGGAGGATGAGATTGAATTCCAGTGACACACTACATCGGAGGTAGGGTTTGTAGATATATGACGAAAGCAGCTGTTGAAAATATGAAAAGTATTTTAGATTTTGAACCACGAGACATAGAATGATCATGAGAAATCCGATGTATGTTTAACGATGAGACTTGAGGATGAATCTCCATAGCAAGCGATCCAACTCCAGAAGTGGACTGATACTGTGTATACGTTGGCGAAAACACCATCAGATGTGATGCCGAATGAGGAGGTTGAAATAGTAACAAAGTTCAAGTCATAAATATCTACTCATGATGAAACAACTTCACATGAGAAACTATTAATATCTACAGCTGAGGAGATACTCTTCGGGCATGAGATGCCTCATCAGTTATTTATCCACAAAAAACTACAACAAATGTTGCAATCTGAACGGTACAATCGAATAACTATAAATTAAATGTAGCTGGAAGCTGACGAATACAAGAAAACTTAAAACTTGGTACATACTTATATTTCGAATGAAGACCAATCACACGTAACGTCTTCAACTTTAAACAAAGTGCAGTTGCACAAAAGTCATCACCTGTAATTGAATACTACAACGACCTATTAATACGTCCACTAAATATTGTCACGGATTTTCGTACAAACAACTATATCACGCTATGAAAAAGCGGAAATGTCTGAATCGGTTGAGAGTATAGCACTTGAAACATAAAACTATCAGTATACTGAAAAGAAAGGATATATTCTGTATATAGTGGAGTTAAGGGGTATGTAGATATTTATAACGACAATCAAGACACATATATAATAAGTAATCGAAGTAGATTAATACTTGGTCTTACATGAGATTCTAATGTGGTTTGAGTTCCACTTCCAAATTCGTATATAACGCTAAACAAAAATGTTATCTGATTGAAAAAGGACAATGTTACGCCATCTACACGAAATCCAAGCACACAGGCTTGATACTATGCTCCATGAGTTCAAGTATGAGGAGCTATACAAATTGGAAGTGAATATGAAGTATCAAACAAGGCACAAGAATATAACAAGTATAAATGTAGAGAAGAAATTGAATGAACCATAGCATATCGATCATGACAATTTTATTGATGTGCAAAGACTATTTGAAATAATAATACAACATCATATAAATGGAGAGTATTCGACACATCTTCACTTGCAAATTGAGATGCCATTCCTGCACCAGCAGATTCAACTGCAAATTATTAAATTTCTATTGAAATATGCAAATAAATTATTAAAATCAAAAAAGTCAAAATATAAATAAAAAAAGGAGGAACTAAAAATGAAAAAATTAATGTTTATCATCATGATGATGGTGTATGGCTTAATGTCAGCTTTTGCTCAAGACAGCATTGTACTCTACATTGCTAACTATCCTCAAGACATGGACTTATGCCTTGATAACCATGAAACAGTCGTAATTTATGCAAGAGAAAATTGCAACGACTTTTGGTGGCACGGACAAGGATTTAGTGAATCATGGACTAGCCCATTAATAATAAATTGGCAACTAGGACTTAATTTCAGGATCTTTTACGATGACTCATGCAATGATGGGTTCTCTCACGACTTTAGAATTCATTACAGAGAATCTGAGGCCCCGAATGCATGCACCCGTACTGAATGGAAACGTCAAGCAGAGGAATATACACTTGAAGCTATCGACATTGACAGTATACCATACTGGTACAACTACCTTTGGTCTACAGGCGAGACGACACGCACAATTAATGTCGTAGAGCCTGGCACCTACACCTGCGAAATCAGTGACCTTTGTAGTTCATCAATTCGCACTTTCATCGTGAAAGACAACGTAGAGATCTACCGTGCTACTACGGACCTCCGCAACAATCTGAACCAAGTAACTTGGGAAGTAAATGTTGCACAGGCCGAGTATATCAGCCAGGTAAAAGTCTACCGTAACACTTACCAACTCGTCGCTACTCTGCCCTACACAGACGGCATCTTTACCGACGATATCGGTAGTGAATCCACTCAATGGCAGTACCACGTTGTCGGTGTCGACACCAATGGTAATGACTGCCCGATTCCTTCTTACTGGAAGCGAACCATCCACCTCGACCACGTGCAAGGCACCGGCGGTGGCGAAATCCTGCAATGGACCCCCTACGAAGAGGAGAACCCAAGCAAGGACGTAGTCGTTGCCTACGCCATCTACGACGTCGTGAACGGCGAACCGAATCACGTCATGGACGTAGGTAACTTTACCAATGTCTATGCTTACAATCCCAATGACTTCGACGGATACGGCACCGTAGCCGCAGTATTCGAAGGTAAAGGCAGGGATATGGAAGACCTAGCATTCTCAAACTTGACAGCCGAAGTCTTAGACGTCGGTGAAGTTTCGAGCACGAATTTCAGCGTCTATCCGAATCCTACCAATGGCACCTTCACCGTAGAAGGAGCCAAGACCTTGACCATATACAACACCATGGGTCAGGTCGTTGCCAGAAGCGACAATGACGAAGGCAAACACACGCTTTCGCTCGCTCCTGGCGTATACTTCGTCAAATCTGACGAAGGTTCAGTCCAAAAGGTTGTTGTGGAATAACCACGTTTCCCATGATTCTGCATGAGATATTTTTTTCACGCAGAACTCGCAGAACTATGGGAATTGGTTGACGCTTTGCGTTTCCCATGATTCCCATGGTTTTGCGTGAGGCGATTGTTTTTCCATGCATAAATCGAAGCGACGAAGTCAGTTATGGGAAGGGGTTGCGAGCTATCCAATTTCTTTGTATTTTGCAGGCACATAACATATAACATAAACAAAGGAGGAAACATGTCGTAAAGCGAAATGGCGCAACTTGAGTTGATGAACGCCTTGAACACCATCCAATCCGAAACGGAGCTCGATGAGTTTCGAGACATGCTTGCGAAGTACTTTGCCGAAAAAGCAC
>JAFRRE010000084.1 GCA_017428285.1 Bacteroidales bacterium
ACCAGGTTGCGGTGTCTCAGTGGGCAGCACTGCAATCGCCGTGATGCTTTCGCAGTCTTCAGGTTCATAGAGGACTTCACCGTCTTTCCATACGGTGGCAATGTCATCGTCAATACCAGCATAAAAAACACCATATTCATTGACGTACAAAGCCGTAATGTTTACGTCAACATGGGAATAAAGCACCTCGCCGTCTTGCCAAATGTATGCAGTGTTGTCGTGGACTGAGACTCCTGCCCAATACAAACTTCCGTTGTATGCGGTGATTTCCGTGATGTTGCCCCCTTCGATTTGGAAAATGATGGAGTCGTTTTGCCATACTACGCCATCGATTGACTCAGCGCCATAGATGAAACCTGCTGCATAGAGGTTGTCACCATCAAAGCAGAGGTCGCTGACTTCCGACCAGGCCGCACATTGCCAAAGTATGGAGTCGTTTTTCCAGACACAGGCATATACGCCAGGTGTAACGATGGAACCACCTGTATAAATGTCGCCTGTAACATTGTCAACAGCCAAGGCGTAAAGGTTGCAAACGGTGTTGCTGTCAATGCTATATTCATAGAGAATCTCGCCGTTTTGCCATACCTTGTTTTCGCCGACTGCTGTCCAACCGTTGTCATTGAGCATCATCCGCTCGATGAAAGTTGGGGTGTCGGTCATAAATAGAACCGAGTCGTTCAACCAAACATGACCCCGAAAGTTGGAATAATTATAGCCTGCGCTATAAATGGTGCTGTCGTTGGCCACTTTCATATCGGTTAGCATGACCATGGCTGTATCGGAGATGCTATAAATCAGCGTGTCATTTTTCCAGATTTTGCCGATATTGTTGCCATTGCCAGAGAAATAAACGTCTTGGGCTTGAGCCATTCCCAAGGCCATTAACAAAAAGGTGATAAATAATGACAGTTTTTTCATTGTGTAGCTGTTTTTTTCAATTGTAGTGTCCGCGCATAGAAAGAACCAATACCAGAATTATTTCATCATGGATTTCATAAATAATTCGGTCTTTCTTGTTAATCCTTCGAGACCAACAACCTGCGTAGTCTCCTGTGAGTATTTCTGGCTTTCCAGTTCCAGTCCGGGGATGAACCTCCATTTCGCGCAGCAGGGAAGAAATCTTTTTTTTCGCTGTGTCGCTACCATTGGCCTTCCACCATTCAAGATCCTTTAATGCGTTTGGAGTATAGGCTATTTCCATATATCCTCGGTTTTGATGACTTTGTAATTGCCATTCTTGAAATCTTCACGTCCCTGTCTGATTTTTTCGATCATCATAGAATTTGACGATTCACTTTTTTCATCAGAGATAGTACCTCCAAGAGCAACAAACAAATCAAGGACTTGCTTGAAAATAGGGTTACGTCCATCATATTTTATTGTAAGCGTTGCCATTTGTGATTGAAGTTTTGTTTTCGGTGCAAAAATAATAACTTTTTCTCGGAACTCATATGCTTTTTGTTGAAAATACTGTATCTTTGCCGCCGATAAGCGGTGCCGTGAGGCTCAATAGGGAATCGGGTGCAAATCCCGGACAGTTCCCGCTGCTGTAAGCTCTTCACGCTGGCCACAATGCCACTGAAAACCTAGTCTTTCGGGAAGGCGACCAGAATAAAGGAGTAAGTCAGAAGACCTGCCGCCTGTCGCTGAAACAAGGCTTTCGGGACAAGAGCTGGCTTTCCTTATATAAATTAAGGTGTACCCTCGTTTTCCCCAAGCATTGTAATGTAATGGATAGAATGTCAAACCTAAAATTATATTATTATGCGTAAAATCTTTACTTTAGCATTCCTTATGGGAATCTTCGGTCTGTTTACGACCAATTTGTTTGCACAACAAGATGCCACTATCGATCCTGCCGACATCCAATACTGGATTGGCGAGGGCGAAAACGAGGTTGTGGTTGCCCTCAGCTGGTGCAGCAACACTGAGACAGCTCTGGCTTGGGGCTATCGTTTCGATGGCGATGCCACTGTTTTCCAAGCTCTTACTGATATTGCAGCTGCCGACAGCCGCTTGACAGTAATCGGTTCTGCTCCTACCAACATTACCTATGTGGATGACGAATACGATCTGACCATGTGCCCCAACCCGGATGCCCAATGGGGTGATCCCGATTATGATGTTCCCATGCATAGCGTGAATGGATTGATGGGTCAGAACATGATGGCTGAAGAACCGATTCACAACGATGACTTTGTGAAGATTGGTGGTGTTGCTTGCAGCATCATGTCCGATGACTGGACCACCATCTCTTGGACTACAGAGATTATTCCTGCCACCGATCCGAATGCAGTCGTTGACGCCACTATTTCAGCTGATGAGATCCTGTTCTGGATTGGCGAAGGCGAAAACGAGGTTGTGGTTGCCCTCAGCTGGTGCAGCCACACTGAAGCTGCTCTGGCATGGGGCTATCGTTTCGATGGTGATGCCACTGTTTTCCAAGCTCTTACTGCTATTGCAGCTGCCGACAGCCGCTTGACGGTCATCGGTGACGCTCCCTCCAACATCACCTATGTGGATGATGAATACGACCTGACAATGTGCCCCAACCCGGATGCACAGTGGGGTGATCCTGATTATGATGTTCCCATGCATAGCGTGAATGGCTTGATGGGTATGAACATGATGGCTGAGGAACCGATTCACAACAACGACTTTGTGAAGATTGGTGGTGTTGCTTGCGGTGTCATGTCTGCCGACTGGACCACCATCGCTTGGGAACAACCCATTGAACCCGCTATCAACAACACGGGTGTGAATGAAAACCAGTCCAAAACTCTGGCTGTTTATCCGAATCCTGCCATCAGCGAGGCCTTTGTGACGATCACCAATGCTGGAATGACCACTGTTTCTGTCTACGACATCCAAGGCCGTCTGGTCAGCGAGCAAAGCGTTGACGCAAAGGCTGGTGAACAAGTCCGCATCAGCACCGAAATACTGAATGCGGGTATGTACTTCATCACCGTCAGTGATGACAACGCTGTGCGTACTGCCAAACTCGTGGTGAAATGATAAAAAGGATTTCCATCCTGTTGTTGGCTATGGTGCCGGTTGCGCTGTGGGCACAGTTTGCGCCCGCGCAAGATCAACCCGGCACCACAGCCATGCACGCCGACTCTTCGGCATTCGTGGCGTGGGCTACCGGATGCACGGTTGAGCGTGGCCCGATGCGCATCGACAAGCCTGAAAACGGCCTTGCCTCTTATGGTGCGGATTCGCTTGCCCTGGGTGTGCCTGGTGGCACCTATGATGTGGTGAGTCTAGGTGACGGTGGCACTGCCATCTTAACCTTCGAGTCGCCAATTTACAATGGGGAAGGCCCCGATTTTGCAGTGTTCGAGAATGGTTTCGCCAACGCTGTGAATCCTGATACATGGGCACTTGAGTTGGGCTTTGTGGAAGTCAGTTCCGATGGCGTGAATTTTTTCCGTTTTCCTGCTGTAACCTACGTCCAAACCGAAACACAACTGGGTAATGCGGGTTCCATTGTTCCTGCACAACTCCATAATTTCGCCAGTAAATACGGTGCGTTCTATGGCACTCCATTCGATCTGGACGAAGTGGAGGACAACGAGCTTCTGGACAAGAATCGTATTACCCATATCCGTATCGTCGACGTGGTGGGCAACATCGACCCTGAATATGCCACCAAAGACTCAGAAGGCCATATCGTCAACGACCCATGGCCCACAGCATTCGCTTCCAGCGGCTTCGACCTTGATGCCGTCGGTGTGATTCATGACATCGCCCATAACGATGTGCCCGAAAATGCGGAGGAATCCATTGCCGTGTACCCCAATCCCGTGAGAGACAGACTGATGGTGAAAGCCGAAAACTTGCAATCCGTTGAGATTTACAATCTTGTGGGACAGCAGGTTCTGGTTTCCACTTCCGATGTTGTTGACATGGGCGTCTTGAACCAAGGCATTTATTTCGCCCGCATTAACGCCGACGGAAAAACTGTTACGAAACGTGTTGTGAAACAATAAAAACACAAACTGAAATGAGAAAAACGAGACTATTTCTGTTGGCTCTGTTGGCGACGGCATTGTTCTCCTGCAAGCCCGACCCGACACCGACTCCCGTTGACCCTACTGATACTATAAAGCCTCATCCAGTCAATCTCAAAGGTGTTTTTGTCCTGAATGAAGGCAACTACCAGTTTTCCAATGCCTCGCTGTCATTCTATGACCCAGTGGCCGACACGGTGGCCAACAACTTGTTTTACAAGGCCAATGATGCTCCCATCGGTGATGTGGCTGAAAGCATGGCTTTGGTAGATGGAAAGTTGTATATCGTGGTCAATAACAGTAATCTTATTTATAAGGTAGATGCCAACACCTTGAAGTGTGACCAGACCAAACCTTTCAAGCTTACTGATTTCTATTCGCCGCGTGAGATGTATTTTGTGGCTCCTAATAAGGCTTATGTCAGCGATTTGATTGGCACAGGCCTTTGGATTGTCAATCCGCAGGACATGAGCCATTGCGGGTTCGTTGAGACAGGCAAGACCACGGAGAAACTGGTACCTGTGGGCAATGAGTTGTATGTCAGCAACTGGTCGACTTATTATATCGATCCCAACTCGCACGACAGTTATAATACCATCCAAGTCGTTGATGTGACCAACGACGTGAAAGTTGCTGAAATTGAGGTGGGGAAGGAGCCCAACAGCATGACTGTCGACATGAATGACCATGTGTGGGTGCTTTGCGAAGGCCGTTCGTGGGATGAGGACTATGGTGAGCAACCTTCTTTGTGGGAGATTGACACCCAGCTCAAGACCGCTGTGAAGCGTTATGAGTTCGATGGCACGGCTACGGTACTGAGAGCCAATCCGTCGGGTGACCAATTGTATCTCATTCTCAACAATGCGGTGCGCCGTTTCGACATCGGCTCGCTGAGTTTGTCTGAAACCTTCAATATCGCCGCTGAGGCAGGTGGCCTGTTCTACAACATGGCCGTGCAGCCGGAGACGGGCGACATCTATGTGACCGATGCCAAGAACTACATGATGAACGGCACCGTCTATCGTTATTCCAGCGATGGTGTGCGGCTCAGTTCGTTCGAGGCGGGGGCCATTCCCAGTGCAATGTTGTTTAAATAATTGATATTCTTTCGGGGATTGCAAATTCCCAACACAGTTCGGGCGGATTTGAAATCCGCCCGAACTTTCTAACAATTAAACAATTAAACAATTAAACAATCAACAACTAAACAAATGACAAAAACCTGTCCCCGTTGCGGAAAAACCTTCGAATGCGTGCATTCCATCGACTGTTGGTGCGTCAAGGTGAAGCTCACCGACGCCACAAAATCCTATCTGAAGGAACATTACAATGATTGCCTGTGCAAAGACTGTTTGGAGGAGATCAATGGAAAGTAAAGGTGATAGTTCATTCGGATTTGCAATCCGAATGATTCGAGGTGGGGATTTTAAATCCCCGTGTTCAAAGCGGTCGGATTACAAATCCTCCCGAACGCTTTTATGGAGTTTCATGCTTTTGTTTTTTGTTGCATGTGCTCCAAAAGAACAGGAAAGCACTAGGAAAACACAAGGCGACAACCTTATGCGCTATGCCCGTAATGTCACGGTTTGCCAAAAGGATTACGGCTATCTGATGGAGGTGATTTGTCCTTGGGACACCACCTTGTCGTTGGGCAAGTTCGCCTTGGTCAAGGACACGGCAGCCACGGTTGAAAGGGATGTAGCAGGAGTGCTGCATGTGCCGGTGAAGTCGGTGATTTCGTTTTCGGCCACGCAATGGGCTGTTTTCCTGCGTTTGGGTGAAATCGACCGTGTGAAAGGCATCCTTGAAGGCCGTTTCGTGACCGACAGCACCATGCGCTCGCTGTTGGCGCAGCAAAAGGTCTACGACATTGGTACAGAAGCCTCTGCCGATATTGAAAGGATGATTCAACTGCAACCGGATGCTTTGCTCTATTCGCCCTATTTCGATGGCAACCAAGGCGGCTTGAATGTCACGGGAGCAGTGTTGTTTCCTTTTGCCGATTACATGGAAAACACGCCTTTGGGCCGTGCCGAATGGATTCGTGTCATAGGCATTCTGGCGGGCTGCGAGGACAAGGCTGATGCTTGGTTCGATGACATTGAGCGTCGCTATAATGCGCTTTCCACGCTTTGTGCCGATGTGGAGCACCGTCCCACGGTGTTTTCCGACCTGGCCTTCAACGGACAATGGTATGTGGCTGGCGGGCGCAGCTATATTGCCAGGCTCTTCGCCGATGCTGGTGCCGACTATATTTGGAAGGACAACCCTTCGACGGCCAGCGTTCCCATGGATGCAGAGAGCATTTTGGCGAAGGCACAACATGCAGATTATTGGCGCGTCATCAATTCCAATCCTTTCCCGATGACCTACGAAGCTTTGGCCAAGGAAAGTCCTGTCTATCCACTATTTGATGCCTACAAGAAACACCAGATTATTGTCTGCGACATCCTTTCAACAGGCTATTTCGAGCAGTCGCAGTGCGAGCCCGATTTGCTCTTGGCCGACTTCATCCATTTCTTCCACCCCGAACTGTTGACGGGCGAATGGGAAGGCTATCAAACGAAATACTACCACTTGATTGAGGAGTAAAATCGCTTTTTTTTTCTTTGTTTCCTTGATTTTGCATTTTCTTTCGAAAAAAAGTACTAATTTTGCATTTCAAAACATATGTAATTAAAAATAGCTATGTGTAAAAATGTACTGAGAATAATGATGATGTCACTTGTGGTGGCATTGTCGGCGTCGTTTGCGAACGCTCAAGTTCATGTGGGTGATGTCCTTTGCGAAGGAAATCGTGTGGTCAGCCCCGCTTTGGCTGGCAGCGAAGCAATAGCGGTTGTCTTTTATGTGGATGGCACAGGTCAACACGGTTGGGCCGTGGCGCTGCATGACAGCGGCATTCTGTCTTGGGCTCCCAACTGCTACAATACGCCATTGCGTGATTGTGTAAGTCAAGCGGCTGCGGCAGCGGATCTCGATGGATATAATAACACACGCATTATCATTGAACAAGGAGAGGAACATCCTGCGTTCCAAGCCTTGGATTTTGAAAACGGTTGGTATCTTCCTGCCATCGGTCAGCTAAAGCGCCTTTACAGCAAACTTGACAAGGTGAACGAAAGCCTTTCGGCTGTGGGAGGCGATGAATTCTCGTCAGATACAGACCCGAATTGGGAGTGTTGGTCATCCACTGAGTATAATGTTGTCAGTGCGTGGTATATGACAGCTTCTGGCCAGATGCGTTTCAAGGATGAGTCTTATAATGGTACCAAAGATGGGAGACGTGTAGTCCGCAGCGTGATTAATTTCTAAGCTTTAAAACTAAAGAACAAAGCCTGTTTCACAAACGAAACGGGCTTTTTTTGTGCCTTGTCAGTGCCCTTTTAGCGGACAATTTGCCGCACATGAAGCACATTTGCTGACGTTTGCTGGCTTCTTTGCGTTTCCGTCACAAGCACATTTGCCCTTGCCCATCCGCATGGCGCGGATGGCGACAATGACCATCGCCAGGACAACCAAAAGCACTATGACGGTAGGTAAATTCATGCGATGACGGCGCTAGCGATGAGATAGGCAATCCAAGCACAGACCCAGGCGACGACGCACTGGAACAGGATGATGAAGAGCATCCACTTGGCGCCCAACTCGCGACGGATGGCGGCCATGGCAGCCACGCAAGGCGTGTAGAGCAGGCAAAAGACCAACATCGAGATGCTGGTGACGGTGGTAAAAAGTACTTTGGCATTCAGGACCTCAAGAGTGGCTACGACGCTCTCCTTGGCCATGAATCCACTGATCAATGCTGTGACGACCTGCCAGTTGCCCAAACCTATGGGACGGAAGATGGGCGCAATCCAACCAGCTACACTGGCCAACATGCTGCCTTCACCATTCTCCACCATATTGAAATGGAAGTCGAAGGTCTGCAGGAACCATATCACTAACGTGGCCAAGAAAATGACCGTGAAGGCACGTTGCAGGAAGTCTTTGGTTTTGTCCCAAAGCAGGTGTGCCACATTCTTCATTCCTGGTAAACGGTAGTTGGGAAGCTCCATGACAAAAGGCGCCACATCACCCTTGTGACCAAACCATTTGGTGAACAATGCAGTGATGATGCCAACGATAATGCCCAACAGGTAAAGGCAAATGAGCACCACACCACCATGTCCGGGAAAGAAGGCTGCCGTGAAGAAGCCATAGATCGGAATCTTGGCTGAGCAACTCATGAAAGGTGTCAGCAAGATGGTACGCCAACGGTCGTGGGTGGAGTGGAGGGTTCGCGTCGACATTACCGCAGGCACGGTGCAGCCAAAGCCGATGAGCATGGGCACGATGCTATGTCCGGTGAGACCAAGTTTTCTCAAAAAACTGTCGCTGACGAAGGCTATACGTGCCATATAACCACTGTCCTCCAACAGACTGAGGAAGAAGAACAGCAATATAATAATAGGTACGAAACTCAAAACACTGCCTACGCCACCAAAGATGCCATCCACAACTAACGACTGCACGGCGGGACTGACGTTCCAGTTGGCCAAAGCCGTTCCGCATTGCTCAGCCAGCCACGAGATGCCTTGGTCGAGCCAATCCTGCAAAGGTGCTCCAAGAAGGTCGATGGAGAGATAGATAATGCCTACCATGACTAGGATGAAGATGGGTATGGCAGTCCATTTGCCCGTCAGGATGCGGTCGATGCGGCGGCTGCGCTGGTATTCCTTGCTTTCCTTGGGTTTCACCACGGTCTTGTCGCACAATTTCTTGATGAAGGCGAAGCGCATTTCGGCCATGGCCGCAGCGCGGTCGAGGCCACGTTCCTCTTCCATCTGCACAGTGAGGTGCTCCAAGGTCTCTTTCTCGTTTTGGGAGAGCTGCAAAGCCTCCATCACGATGGGGTCGCCTTCCACGAGCTTTGAAGCTGCAAACCTGACAGGGATGTCGGCGCGTTGGGCATGGTCCTCGATGAGGTGCATGATGCTGTGCAAGCAGCGGTGTACGGCACCGCCATGGTCATCCTTGTCGCAGAAGTCCTGACGCACAGGGGCTTCCTGGTATTTCGCAATATGTATGGCATGGTCGACAAGCTCGGAGACACCTTCGTTTTTCGAGGCCGAGATGGGCACCACGGGCAGGCCGAGGATTTGCTCCATCTCGTTGACGAGGATGCTGCCCCCGTTGTTGCGTACTTCATCCATCATGTTGAGTGCCAATACCATAGGTGCGCCCAATTCCATGAGTTGCATGGTGAGGTAGAGGTTGCGTTCGATGTTGTTGGCATCCACAATGTTGATGATGCCTTTGGGCTTCTCCTTCATGATGAACTCACGTGATACGATCTCCTCAGAGGTGTAAGGCGACAGGGAGTAGATGCCAGGCAGGTCGGTGACCGAGGTGTCGGGATGTCCTTTGATGGTGCCGTCCTTGCGGTCGACAGTGACGCCAGGGAAGTTGCCCACATGCTGGTTGGCTCCCGTCAACTGGTTGAAAAGGGTGGTTTTGCCACAGTTCTGTTGTCCTGCGAGGGCGAAAGTCAATTTGGTGCCTTTGGGTAGCGGTTTCTCGTGGGTCTTGTCGTGGTAGATGCCTTCCTCACCCAAGCCTGGGTGGGCGTTGTGGTCGGGGAGGGAGGTGATATACAAGCGGTCAATGCTGGTGTCTTTGTCTTTTTCTTCGGTTTGGGTTCCGTCGCAAGGCTCCACTCCAATGAGGGCGGCATCGGCCTTACGGAGCGTCAGGGCATAGCCGTGCACCATGATTTCCATCGGGTCGCCTAAAGGCGCGTATTTCACGAGCTTGACAATGGCATCGGGAATGAGGCCCATGTCCAGGAAATGCTGACGGCGCTGTCCTTCTCCATTAACCTCCAAGATGCGTGCGGATTGTCCTATTTCTATTTTGTCGAGGGTTATCATCTAAGGATTCTGTTTGAAGTTGCAAAAATACGAAGACCTTGCATACGCTCCTATCCTTATTTATGATACTTTTTCTCGAAAACTATCCTCATTTTTGATGAGCGTAACCTTGTTTGTTGCGTTTTGCACCAAACTATGAGCCTTTTTGCAACCTTATTGCATCGCCGTGGGTATAATAACGAATGGTTACTTCCGGCTTTTTTCTCTCTTCCGTTTTGACTTCGCAAGTGAATGATACTTCGGAAACACCTTCATCCAAGACCGACACGCCTTCAGCGGTCACGTCTCCAATTTTGTTGTAGTTTAAGTCGGTAATGCAGGCGTTGCCTTCGAAATCATAAATGAGATATTGGCCGGCTTTTATGGAGCATGGGAAATAAAGCATTCCATTTGGGGTTCTGAATGCCAGATTGCTTATGCTGCCTTTGCCTTCTACGGTTATGCTGAGCGCAAATCGGCTTGTGTAAGGGGAGTTCCATTCCCAATGGTCGTCGGTGAGATTGCAAAAATATCGGCGTGAGTTGTTTTGGGGATAAAGGAGAAAAGAGGCATCATCATCTTTCTTGATATGCCAGTCGCCGTATGGGTCTTTAAGAGCTTCCTTTATTTTGTCGCTGAAGGCGTGGGATAAGCGAAGGCTCTCCCATGTTCGTATGGTATTGAGCATGATATTGGTGAGGCCATGTTTCCGCATGGTTTCCGCGCTGAAGTCGAGGCCAAAGCCTGCATCGAAGGCGGCGGCTTTGGAGAGGAACCATTCCAGTTCTTCCATTGAGGTCGCTTTCCGGTTTTTGTCAGCCAGATGGATTTGGAAGTTGCCTATCATCCATGGCATTTGGTCCTTACTGTAGTAATCCTGCTTCTCGGTCGAAGTTTCTACAATCTTGGTGCGCATCGACTCGTTCCAGGGTTGATTCTCGTTGATACGACTTAGGTAATGCCACGACAAGGGGGTGAGCAAGTCGGCTTGCAAGAGTTTGTCGGGATTGTATTTGTGCATCGTGTCAAGGAAATGACCGATAGCTGTGTCACCTTGCTTATTGTAGGCATAGCTTTTCAAGTCGTTGAAAATCAAAAGATCATAAGTTGTTTTAGCCAGTTTCTTGGCTTGGGTTTGGACCATTTGGTCTTGTAGCTCAAGATCGGGGAGCAGGGCACGTTCGGGGGTGTCCCAAAGCTTGTAAACCGTAGCATTTTTCGAGTGGGCCGACCTCCTCGTGCCAAAGGCTCCACGCACGCAACCGTAGAACAGATGGATGTTGCCGACCGCCTCTGTGCTACGATAGGTGACTAATTCATCGTCGATTTGTAGGACATTGATGGTGGCGGGAACGGAAAAGAGTTCGGAATGATATACAGCAAACTCGGTTTGGGTCTCATTGATGGGAAGTTGCAGTTGTAATGCTCCTTGTTTCAAAAGATGTTTCGAAGGCTTGGGTGTAACGAGTTTGCTGTCGGTCGGGATGCGATTGGCCAACACCTGAAGGCCTAAGTCCAAACCAGCTTGACGGCATTTTTCTTTCAGGAAAGCAGTGTCTTTCGGGTTGTCATTGGCTATCAGATAGGATTTTGTGCTTCTTGAAATGTTGGGAGGACATAAAGGGTCTTGCGCGAAGGTGACAACTGCGCTCAACAATAGGCAAACAATGACTAAAACCCTCTTCATCAGTCAATTCCTCTCAAGTCTTTGTAAAGTTGTACGGCGTAAAGGTCGGTCATGTTGGAGATGAAGTCGATGACAGATTGCAGCTTGGCATAGGTGTCGTCGGCCTCCACCTTGAATTGCTCGGGAATGAGCGAAAGGAGCTTTTTGTTGTATGGTGTACCAGGATTCAACACGGCATCAGTGAAGTCCTCCAAAAGTGTGCCAATCACGTTGAAGCCTGTCAGTTCGATTTTCACCACTGAGGGATGACGATAGATGTGCTTTACCGATTCATCGCGACAAATTTCCAGCGCATTTTTTTCAAACTCAGGCAAGTGTGCAATCAGACTTTTCTCGAAGCGACCTTCCATGATGGCATCGTAGTGCTTCACAAAGATGTCGCTGGCACAATTGACAAGCTTATTAATTAAGGTGGCGCGCAGGAAGGCCATCCGCTCGTTGATGTCGGTCACGTCTTGATAGACTTCATCCTTGTGCTTGAACACTTCCTTGTCTTTGGGTTGCTCAGGGTTGAAGAACGAAAGGAAGCACCGCTCGATGGCCTCGGTGCTGACGATGCCGCGTTTATGGGCGTCTTCCATGTCGAGGACAAGGTAACAGATGTCATCAGCAGCCTCCATCATATAGGAAAGGGGATGACGGGCATACACCAGATGCTCGTTGTCTAAGCGCGGTATGCCACATTCATCGACCACCTCTTTGAAAGCTTCGATCTCAGAATAAAAGACATTGTATTTCTTGCGGTTACCTTTGTCGAAGGAAGGATAGGGGTACTTCAATAAGGTGGCAAGGGTGGCCGAAGTCAGCGAGAAACCGCCGGCCCGCCGCCCTGTGAACTGGTGGGTCAGTTGTCGGAAGGCGTTGGCGTTGCCTTCGAAGGCGATGAGGTCGCTCCATTGCTCGGGTAGCACTTGGCTTTCCAACGTTTTGCCTTTGCCATCCTTGAAGAAGCTGCTGATGGTGTCCTCGCCCGAATGGCCAAAGGGCGGATTGCCGAGGTCGTGGGCCAAACAAGCTGTGGCCACGATGGTCTCGATGTCGGACTGACGCTCTTTCAACTCAGGGTGCTTCTTGGCCAGTTTCTCCACTGTCCGGCAAGCGATAGAACGACCTACACTAGCCACTTCGAGGCTGTGGGTCAAGCGGTTGTGGACCATCTGGGCGCCTGGCAGCGGAAAAACTTGGGTCTTGTTTTCCAAGCGGCGGAAAGGACTGCTGAAAATGATGCGGTCGTAGTCGCGCTGGAAAGAGCTGCGAATGTCGGGGCTCTTGTGCGGCTGTGCGTAGCGTTTGTTGGAGAGGAGGTCGTTCCAGTTCATCGGCAAAATCGTTTAGATAGTGCAAAAATAAGAAGTTTTTATAAAAAAACACTACTTTTGCAGCCGATTTGAAATCCATCACACCATGTGGGTAGTCTTATCTTTGATTTCAGCCGTCCTGCTCGGCTTTTACGACATCTTCAAGAAACAGACCGTCGTCAACAACGCCATCATACCCGTTTTGTTCTATAGCACGATGATCAGCGGGCTCATGTTTTTGCCTTTTGTCCTGCTGTCACAATTCAAGCCTTACATTTTCGAGGGCGACTTCATGCAGAAGCTTTATATCGAGCCTCTAACGGCACGGCAGCATTTGCTCATCATGGGTAAGACAGCGCTTATTCTCTGTTCGTGGATGTTCAGCTATTCGGCGATGAAGCACCTGCCTATTACGGTAGTGGGTCCTGTCAACCAGCTGCGCCCCGCCATCACTGTTATTTTGATGTTTTGCGTTTTTCGTGAAAGCCTGACTTGGCTGCAGGGCACGGGTGTGGTTTTGGCTATCATCTCGTTCTACTTTATGAACCGATCGGGCAAGCTTGAAGGCATTCAATTCAAGTCGAACAAATGGGTCTATATGCTGCTGGGCTCGGCTGTTCTCGTGGCTCTGAGTGGAGTCTATGACAAATTCCTGCTCAGCAAGGAGAGTATCTCGCCCTCTACCATACAGGCGTGGTACACCATTTATGACTTCCTCATGATGGCCGTGTTGTTCCTCGTCATCTGGCTACCTAAACGCAAAGATCAACCTTTTGAATGGCGTTGGGGCATTGTGGCTATGGCGATATTCGTCACCGTGGCCGATGTCATCTATCTCACAGGCCTCAAACAAGATGCCGCTGTGGTGGTGCTTATCCCGCTCATCCTTTACGGTGTGCGCCTCATCGTGTCGTTTGTCTACGGCATCTTTGGCTTCAAAGAAAAGAACATCCGCAGCAAGATTATTCCTTTGCTGATGGTGTTGGCTGCCTTGGTATGCCTCTGCATTTGATTGAAAAATTCCATACTTTTCTTTCAAAAATTTGGCGTTATATGGATTATTCCATATCTTTGTGCCCCAATTGAAACGAGAAATCTTTAGGATATGGAAATAAAAAGAGTTTTCGACCTTCTTGACAACTATGTCGAGAAATACCCCAACCAACAAGAAGCCCTTGCCGGGAAAAAGAACGGTCAATGGGTGAAATACAGTTCTACATCATATAAAGAACATGCCGATACGCTGAGTTATGCCCTTATCGAGTTAGGCATCGAGAAAGGCGACAAGGTTGCGATGATTTTGACCAACCGTCCCGAATGGAACATGCTCGATATGGCCATCAGCCAAGTGGGTGCCATCACGGTTCCTGTCTATCCCACCATCAGCGAAGAGGACTACCGCTACATCCTTCACGACTGCGATGCCAAGATGGTCATCATCGACGGCCTTAGCGTGATGAACAAGGTGACCAACATCTTGCCTGATGCGCCCAACGTCAAGTTGGTCTATACCATGGTCGACCGTGAGAAATATCCCTATTTCGACCAGTTGCTCCAACTCGGCAAGGAACATCCTCATGCTGAGGAGTTGGCCGCCCGTAAGGCTGCCGTCGATGAGATGGAATGTGCCACCATTATCTATACTTCTGGCACAACTGGTACGCCCAAGGGCGTGATGCTTTCGCATCACAACCTGATGAACCAGTTCCCGAACTTCCACTACACCATCAGCGACACTTCCAATAAGGCCTTCAGTTTCCTGCCCGTGTGTCATGCCTACGAGCGCGCGCTGAATTATTGCTACCAATATCGCGGCATGTCGATTTACTATGCCGAGAGTTTGGGAACAATTGCTTCCGATATGCGCGAGGTGCATCCCACGATGATGTGCGCCGTGCCGCGCGTCTTGGAACGCTTCTACGACGCCATCCTGCAGTCGGGCAAAAAGCAGAAGGGCATCAAGAAACGCATCTTCTTCTGGGCCGTGCGCCTTGGTGAGCGTTATAAGATTGACGCAGTCAGCCGCCACTGGTTCTACGATTGGAAGCTGGGTATCGCCGACAAGTTAGTATACGCAAAAATCAGACAAGGCATTGGCGCCGACAACTTCGACATCATCGTGTCGGGTGCGGCTGCCATCTCACAGAAGATTGCAGGCTTCTTCTCGGCCATCAAGATGCCCGTGTTTGAAGGCTATGGTCTTACCGAAACATCTCCCGTTATCGCCGTCAGCAACCGCAACCCGCATGGACGCGAGGTAGGGTATGTGGGTCAACCACTGCCCGGCACCGAGGTGAAGATTGCCGACAATGGTGAGATTTGCTGCCGAGGTCACAACGTGATGATGGGCTACTATAAACAACCTGAACTCACCAAGGAAGTCATCGATGAGGAAGGCTGGTTCCACACGGGCGACATGGGTGAGTTTGACCAATACAACCGCCTGAAGATAACAGGTCGTATCAAGAGCCTCTTCAAGACTTCCGGCGGCAAATACATCAACCCCGACATGATTGAAGCCAAGTTCTCCGCCTCCAAGCTGATCGAACAGATTTTGGTGGTGGGTGAGAACCAGAAGTTCGCCGGTGCTCTTATCATCCCGAGCTTTACCGACCTGAAGGCTTGGTGCGCCGAGGAAAACATCCCCTACACGACCAATGAGGAAATGATTCAAAAGCCTGAGGTGCTGAAGCGTTACGCTGCCGAAATCAACGAGCTGAACAAGGGCTTGGGCGAGACCGAAAAGGTCAAGAAGCAAGTACTGCTTGCCGATGAGTGGAGCATCAACAATGGCATGCTCACCCCGACGCTCAAGGCCAAGCGTAAAGTCATCACCGCGAAGTATAAGGACGTCATCGAGAAGATGTTCGCTTGAGGACTATGGCCCATGGCAAATGGCCTATGGCTTGCCTTTACGTTGAGGCAGCCATAGGCCATTGTCATAAGCCATAGTCAAGAAGACTACTCCAAATAAGTATACCCATACAATCCCGACCGATAGTTGGACAAGAACTCCTTGCCCTCTTCGACCGAAATCTTGCCTTCCTTCACGCACTTGGTGACCCAGGTCTCCACCGTGCGGACGAGTTTCTTCGGGCTGTACTGCACATATTCCAACACATCGGCCACAGTCTCGCCATCGATGACTTGGTCGATGTAGTAGCCCTTTTCGTCCACGGAGATGTGCACTGCGTTGGTGTCGCCAAACAGGTTGTGGAGGTCGCCCAAGATTTCCTGATAGGCACCCACGAGGAACACACCAATATAATAGTGTTCCTTTTCGCCAAAGGAGTGCAGCGGGATGGTGTGCTGCGTCGACTTGGCCACAAAGTTGGTGATTTTGCCGTCGCTGTCGCAAGTGATGTCCTGCAAGGTAGCGAGGTGGGTCGGGTTCTCATCAAGTCTTTGGATGGGGATGATGGGGAAGAGCTGGTCGATGGCCCAGAGGTCGGGCAGCGACTGGAACAGCGAGAAGTTGCAGAAGTACTTGTCGGCCAAGAGCTTCGGCAATGAAGTGAAGTCTTCAGGCACACGCTTCAGACTGTTGGCGATGTGGTTCACCTCGCGGGCGATGCTCCAAAACAGACGTTCGATTTTGGCGCGCGACTTGAGGTCGAGCAGGCCGAGGCTGAACAGGTTGAGGGCTTCCTCACGGATTTCTTGGGCATCGTGCCAGATTTCCAAGGAAGAACTCTTGGTCAGTTCATCCCATGAATCATAAAGTTCCTTGATGAGCTCGTGGTCGTTTTCCTCAGGCTCCTCATTGTCGTCCCATTCGGGCAGAGAGGTCTTTTCCAGCACCTCAAAGATGAGCACAGAGTGGTGTGCAGTTAGGGCGCGCCCCGACTCGCAGATGACGTTGGGGTGGGGCAGATCGTTCTTGTCGCAGGCATCCACGACGGTATAAATGGCGTTGTTGGCGTATTCCTGAATGCTATAGTTCACCGAGCTGGCGCTGCTGGAACTGGTGCCGTCGTAGTCGACGCCGAGGCCGCCGCCCATGTCGACATATTCGATATGGTAGCCCATCTTGTAGAGCTGCACATAGAACTGTGCCGCCTCACGCAGGGCCACGTTGATTTTCTTGATCTTGCTGACCTGGCTGCCGATGTGGTAGTGTACCAATTTCAGGCAGTCCTTCATATCGTGTTCCTCAAGGAAGTCGAGGGCTTCAAGGAGCTCGGAAGAGGTGAGGCCGAACTTGCTGCCGTCGCCGCCCGATTCTTCCCATTTGCCTGCGCCCGAGCTGGCCAACTTGATGCGCACACCCAAATTGGGCGTGACTTTCAATCGACGGGCAATTTTGGCCGTAATCTTCAGTTCGTTGAGTTTTTCGATGACGATAATTATTTTACGCCCCATTTTTTGGGCAAGCAAGGCGAGCTCGATGAATTCTTCGTCCTTGTAGCCATTACAAATAATGAGCGAGTCGGAGTCGGTGCCGAGTGCGATGATAGCGTGGAGTTCGGGCTTTGAGCCGGCTTCCAGACCTATGTTGCACTTCTTGCCGTGGCTGACGATCTCTTCGACCACGGGGCGCATTTGGTTCACCTTGATGGGCATCACCACGAAGTTCTGGCCGTGGAACTCGTATTCCTTGGCCGCCTCCTTGAAGCAGGAGTCAATCTTGTTGATGCGGTCGTCGAGGATGTCGGGGAAACGCAGCAGCATGGGAGCTGAGACGTCCCTAAGTGACAGCTCGTCAACCAGTTCCGGCAGGTCGACCGAAGCACAGCCTTCCTTGGGTGTCACGACCATGTGGCCTTTTTCGTTGATGGAAAAGTAATTGCCGCCCCAGCCTTTCACGTTGTAAAGGTCTTCGGAGTCTTCAATGCGCCATTTTCTCATTTTTCTTACTTGTTTGCAGTGTTTTGAGCTGCAAAACTAAGAAAAAGTCTGTTTATGAGCTGTCATTTTGCAAATAATGTCTATTTTTGCATCAAAATAAAGCAAATGAGCCCGGTTTTTGAAACTTCAAACAACACATCGGTAAGCGTCTTGATGATTAATGCTCATGGAATTATGATTAGCGTTTGCGGACAGGATTTCTTCTTGTCGTATAATCGCATTCCTTGGATGCGAGAAGCTTCAATTAATGATGTGTTGAATGTTCAAATGTGTGGCAATGAAGCTATTGAGTGGCCCGCCCTCAATGTTGACTTGGAAATCGATAGTCTTCGTCACCCAGAGCGTTATCCATTGCTTATCAAGCGTAGCCCTGTTGAAATTGTGACCGCATGAGATTGATTATCGATGCCGGCTCTACCAAAATGGGATGGATTCTCATGGATGGCCCTGAGGTCAAAGCACATTTTGTGACCAAGGGCTTCAACCCGAATTATTCTCCCATGCAAGACCTTGTAGAGACGTGCCGTGTCGCATCTCTACCTGACAGAATCCGTTCCATCCATTATTATGGCACAGGCTGTGGCAATGACCAGAATTGCCAAGCCATCAAGGAGGTCTTCCAAAACCGATTTCCCGATGCCGACATCCATGTCACCCATGACCTGATGGCGGCTTGCCATGCCGTGTTGGGTCATGAAAGAGGCATCGCTTGCATCCTTGGAACGGGTTCGAATTCTTGTCTTTACGATGGCGAAAACATCATCGAAAAAGCCGTTTCCTTAGGCTTTCTTGTCGGCGATGAAGGCAGTGGCATGCACATCGGCAGGGAAGTGGTGAGGGCCTATTTCTATGGCTTCATGCCTGAGGAATTGCGGATAAAATTCGATATGGAGTATCATTTGGTCTTGAAGGATTTCATCCAGCGGTTGTATCATGAGGGACAGCCTTCAAAATATTTGGCCTCCTTTGCCAGATTTGCTGGAGAAAACCAGTCACATCCTTTTATTCAAGGTTTGGTGAAAGGCTGTTTCAAGGCCTTCATTGAGGCCTTTGTTCTTCGTTATGAAAGTTGTAAGTCTTTGCCAGTTAGTTTTATTGGCTCCGTGGCTTTCCATTTCCAAGACATCCTGAAAGAAAGCCTTGCCGAATATGGCCTCGACATAGGCGAAATCATGCAGACGCCTGCTGAAGGGTTGATAAAGTATTATCAAAGTCTTCTGGCATAATCCACTGATAACTCTTGTCTTTCCTCAACCAAGTCATCTGCCGCTTGGCATACTGCCGCGTGTGGATCTTGATTTGCTCCACTGCTTCTTCAAGGGTGCATTGCCCATCGAAATAGGCGAAGAGTTCCTTGTAGCCGACCGTGTTCAAAGCATTCAGATGGCGTTTGGGATACAAGGCTTTGGCTTCCTCCAAAAGGCCTTGCTCCATCATCATGTCCACCCGCTTGTCGATGCGCTCGATAAGTTGTTGACGGTCCCAAAGCAAGGCGTATTTCTTGATGTTGAAGTCGCGCTGGACAGCGTTACCGCTACGGAAGGATGAAAAAGGCTGCCCTGTTTGGTAACATACTTCCAAAGCCCTTTGTAATCTGCGGGGATTTTGCTGGTCTACGGTGGCATAATACTCGGGGTCGAGGCGCTGGACTTCATCTTGGAGGGCTTTCAGGCCGCCTTCGTCAAACAGCCTTTGCGCTTTTTCCCTGATTTCGGGATCCACGTCAGGCATGACGTCGATGCCGTTGCAAACCGCATCGATGAAGAGACCGGAGCCACCCGTCATGATGACAGCATCGTGGGTCTTGAAGAGCTCATCCAACAGCAGCATGGCATCCCGCTCATAGTCGGCCACGTCATATTTATCCTCGATGCTGATGTGGTGCACGAAGTAATGCTTGGCTTGACTCAGTTCTTCCTCGGTAGGCGCAGCCGTACCGATGCTCATCTCTTTGTAGAACTGACGGCTGTCGGCGGAGAGGATGACGGTGCTCAAGGCTTTGGCCAATTCGATGGCGAAAGCGGTCTTGCCCGAGGCAGTGGGGCCAGCGATGACGACTAAGGTTTTCTTATTAGTAGGGTACGGGCCCTTCGACAGGCTCAGGGACCCTTCGCTTTTCATAAGGCCAAGGTCCCTGAGCTCGTCGAAGGGCCGATTTATATGGTTTATGCCATTATCCATTTCACATTTTATTCGGCACCGGCCCATTATTAGCCACCACAATCGGCTCTTGGATTTCCTTCACCACGCTGAGTCCCAGCTTCTTGCCTTCTTCTTTCATAAAGGCATACGCTTCGCCAAAGTTGTTCCCAATAACCCCGTCCAAGATAGCCTCGCGGATGGCATTCTTGATGACGCCAACTTCGCGTCCCTCGGGGATGCCGAAGGTCTCCATGATGGCGATGCCGTCAATAGGCGGCTGCCAGTTGCGCAGGTGGTCCTTGGCTTCGATTTCCTTCAGTTTCTCCTGAACAATCTCGAAGTTGTGGTGATATTTCTTGATTTTCTCTTCGTTCTTCGAGGTGATGTCGGCATGGCAAAGCAGCATGAGGTCGTCGATGTCGTTGCCAGCGTCAAAGAGAAGCCTTCTCACTGCGGAATCGGTGACGATATCCTCAGCCAACACGATGGGGCGGAGGTGGAGCAACACGAGCTTCTCCACATATTTCATTTTCTCGTTCAAGGGCAACTTCATGGCGGCAAAGATTTTGGGCACCATCTTGGAGCCTTTGAACTCATGGCCGTGGAAGGTCCAGCCCGTGCCGTCCTCCCAGCGCTTGGTCTGAGGCTTGGCGATGTCGTGCAATAAAGCAGCCCAGCGCAGCCAGAGGTCATTACTCTTCTCGGCCACTTGGTCAAGCACTTGCAATGTGTGCAGGAAGTTGTCCTTGTGGCCTCGACCTTGCACGACTTCCACGCCTTTCAATTGGCAGAGTTGCGGGAAGATGAGTTTCAACAAGCCGCTTTCATCCAATAGTTTGAAGCCAATGGAAGGTTTCGGCGAGAGGATGATTTTGTTCAGCTCCTCGGTGACACGCTCCATCGACACAATCTTGATGCGTTCGGCATTGCGCTTGATGGCCTCGAAAGACTCGGATTCGATGTAGAACTTGAGTTGCGAAGCGAAACGGATGGCACGCATCATGCGGAGTGGGTCGTCGGAATAGGTGATGTCGGGGTCTAAGGGTGTCCTCAGCAGCAATTCTTCCATGTCGGCCATGCCTCCGTAAAGGTCGATGAGCGTGCCGAAGTCCTCGGGGTTGAGGCTGAGGGCCATGGCGTTGATAGTGAAGTCGCGGCGGCTGATGTCGTCTTCCAAGGTGCCGTTTTCCACCACGGGCTTGCGGCTGTTGCGGTCGTAGGACTCTTTCCTCGCGCCCACAAACTCCACTTCCATGCCATCGAAGCGAATCATGGCCGTGCCGAAGGCACCGTAGTATTTGGCTTCCTTATGACCGGGCAGGAGAGAGGCGACCTTCTTTGCGAGGGTGATGCCGCTGCCCACGGTGACCACATCGATGTCGTTTGAGGGACGGCGCAACAGGATGTCGCGCACATAGCCGCCGATGACATAGCTCTTGTAGCCCAACTCCGCACTGGCGTAGGCAATCACCTTAAAGATCTTGCTGCTGATATGTTTCTTGAAGTCGTAGTTCATCAGACTTTGGCCTCTTCAAGGACTTTCTTCTCGTTCGGGATGACGTTGACGATGGTCTCTTCGCCCTTTTCATCGAGGTCGATGCTGATGGTGTCGCCGATATGGAGGTTGGCGGAGATGATCGCTTCGGCCAAGACATCTTCCACATACTTCTGGACGGCACGCTTCAGCGGACGGGCACCATACTGTTCATCCCAGCCCTTCTCGGCGAGGAAGTCCATGGCTTTCTCGGTGATCTCGATCTTGTAGCCCATCTCTTCGACGCGCTTGACCACCTGACGGATTTCGATGCCGATAATTTTCTGGATGTCGTTCTTATCCAAGGCGTTGAACATCACCACATCATCGACGCGGTTGAGGAACTCGGGCGCGAAGGTGCGCTTCAAGGCGTTGTCGATGACGCTCTGTGAATACTCGTTCTTCGCGTTGAGCTTGGCCTGTGTGCCGAAGCCTACACCTTGACCAAAGTCCTTCAATTGGCGCGAGCCGATGTTGGAGGTCATGATGATGATGGTGTTCTTGAAGTCGACCTTACGACCGAGGCTGTCGGTCAGCTGGCCATCGTCCAAGACTTGGAGCAAAAGGTTAAACACATCGGGGTGGGCCTTCTCGATTTCATCGAGGAGGACGATGGAGTAGGGCGTGCGGCGCACCTTCTCGGTGAGTTGGCCGCCTTC
>JAFRRE010000085.1 GCA_017428285.1 Bacteroidales bacterium
CTGCTTGCACTTTCAAGACTGGTACTCAACATTTTGCAGGCCACCAAAAATACCCCGATGCCTGCGATTAGGGTTAAAATTGCGATAACGATGAGCATACGCGTAAATTTTTGAAAGCGGCCAACGATGGCTCACTGACCGCTTTCGTTATAAAGAAAAAGATTGACTTCTTATTTGTTGTCGATATGGATTACATTGAAGTTGCTATCAAATTCAATTTCAACTCCGTTACTTAACTCAATTTCCCAACCGTTTGCTTTCTTTTCGATTTTGTCAACATGTTGGTTGGGGTAATTCGTGGCAACATAGGTGGAAATCTGTTCGGGGACGAGTTCGGTAGGAACAACGTCATAAACATTCGATTCATCGCAGTCGATGCTCTTCCATTCGAAGGCAAAGTTGAAGGTGATTTCAGTGCCGTCGGTCAGTTTCACCTCATATTCATCCTCATCCACCTCAACCTTGAGGATGCCAACTTGAGGGAAATAGGTCTCCACAAAAGTGTTGATTTCTGCATAGTCAGAAGGAGTTCCGCCGCCATTTCCACCGCCGTTTCCGATGACATTGAAGTTGGTGTCGAACTTGATTTCCTGTCCATTCTTGAGTTCAATCTCCCAACCATAATGTTCTCTCTCGATTTGTTCGATCTGTTGGTTCGGGAAGTTCGTGTTTACATAGGTAGTAATCTGTTCGGGAACGAGTTCTGTGGGTACGGCATTGTAAATGGAGGACTCTTCACAGTCGATGTGAGTCCATTCGAAGTTGAGATTGAAAGAAATCTCGGTACCGTCAGCAAGTTCCACTTCGTATTCATCATCTTCCGCTTTGACGCTAAGAATTTCTGTTTGAGAGAAATATGTGCTTACAAAAGTGTTGATGTCAGGGTATTCAGTGTTGCTTCCGCCACCGTTTCCGCCATTGTTGACGACATTGAAGTTGGCATCAAACTTAAGTTCAACATCATTGCTGAGTTCAATCTCCCAGCCATTGTTTTCCCTTTCGATTTCATCAATGTGTTGATTGGGATAGTTGGCGGTAACATAGGCTGCAATCTGCTCGGGGACAAGCGACGCAGGCACAGCACCATAGATGGATGAATGTTCGCAGTTCACCTCAACCCATTCAAACGCTTGGGTAAAATACACCTTGGTATTGTCGCTTAGAATCACACGGTAATAGTGTTCGGTCTGGTTACAGCTGAGGATGCTTGCTTCTGGGAAATGTGTGTTGACAAACGTGACAATGTCAGTGGCAATGTCAGTGGCATTGACGGGAGCACCGTTCCCTTCGGCCTCCCATTGGTTGTTGTTACTGTTGTTGCCTCCTGTGGGCGTTTCTTTTGTGCATGATGACACTGCGAAAGACAGTGCGATGCATGCTGCAAACAATGCTAATTTCTTCATTTTAGTTAGATTTTAGTTGATAAATAATTGAATTATGGGATAAAAAAAGATGGTCCGAACCATAGTCCGCACCATCTCTAATATTTTTCGTGATGATATAGTTATGGCTGTCAGCCAGGTTTTTCCTTGGGGCGTAACGCCTTACCTGTCCGAGGCGTAAAGCCGCTGAGCATAGATTTTCATTTTGCTCCTCTCCTATTGTTGTAACTGGGAAGAGGTCACATCGGCATTGCAAACCATCCGATGGACCATTGAGCACGAAATCCGAATCTTCATCGTCGTCAAACTCATCACCGTCGAACGACATACTGGACTGGATTTCAGTTTGTTCCATGAAAAATATGTCCTCTTGAGCCGTGCAAGTAAGGTCAAGAAGGAACAGACCCATCAGGATGAGGGCGACGACAGAAACATATTTTCGAAAAAAGACAATCATGGCTATGTATATAGAATAACTGATTAGTTCTGGAATTATTGCCCTTGTGGGCAAAAAAAACCTACCTTTGCCGAAAATTAGAATTTATGTATAGCCTTAATTACAAAGTTACCACCAGCACCTGCGACAGCGAGGGCAAACTCAAACTGTTTTCCGCCCTTCAGATGATGCAGGACTGCTCGGAGATGTGGATCGACAGCGAGCCACAGGTAAAAGAATACTTTGCCCGCGAGAACATGGCGCAACTCTTGGCCTCAAGGCAGGTGGAGATCATGCGCTTGCCCGATTTCAAGGAAGAACTGACCGTGACCACCTCGGTCTATGGCATGAAACCCATGTTCGGCTTCCGTAACACCTTTATTTATGATGCCGAAGGCAAGCCCTGCTACCGCACTTGGAGCATGGGTGCTTTTGTCGATAAGGCCAACGGCAAACTAAAGCGCGTGGACGATGCCGTGGCCAACTCGCTGCTCATCGAGCCGCAATTAGAGATGAACTACAAAGACCGCCGCATCATCCTGCCGAAGGAAGAAGGCAAGGCCTTCGCGCCCATCCAGGTGATGCGTGCCGACATCGACTACAACCGCCACGTCAACAACGCCAACTACATCCGCATGGCGATGGAGTTGCTTCCTGAAGATTTCATCATAAAAGGGCTTCGCGTGGAATACCGAGTGGCTGCCAAACTGGGTGACAGCCTCACCCCTACCCTTTTCCAGATCTCAAACGGTTTCATCATCGAATTAGCTATTGGAAGCGAGGCGAGCGCTATTGTGGAGTTTATATCTTAACAGAAAAGCCACAGTGTTTCAAGAAGCCATCGGCAACGTAATGGCTTTTTGCGGGAGGGTTTGCCTTTATTCCAGCCCCATCAGCATCACCCGCTCCTCTTTCTTGAAGCCGAATCTTTCATAGAAAGCGGGCAAGACACCCTCGCGGGCGGTAATCAAATGGAAACCTACTATGCCTTGAGCCTTGAGGTCGGCGAGGCACTGCTCCAACAATTGGCTTGCGATGCCTTGTCGTTGGTATTGGGGCGCAACGGCGAGGTCGTTGATCTCAAAGGTGCGGCCATAATGGAACAGCATGGAAGTGCCCAAAGTGAAGCCTGCCACTTCGCCATCTACAACACATTCCAAACCATAATGCTGCTGGCATTCAAGCAGTTCACGGACATGGATGGTGGCATCTTCCACCGACCAGTTGTCGTTCCACGGCTCGCCCGAAAACGCCGCCGCATAGATGGCGCCATATTGGTTCAAATGCTCAATAGTGATGGGGTTAATGATGAGGTTTTGCATAAGGGATATTTTTGGCAAAGATAGTGGTTTATTGTGAATATCCGTACTATTCTTTTCACCTCTGTTTCCTACGGAACTCCATCATGATTAAAGGAAGCGGCTTTTTTATTTCTTAAACGAAATCTGAAAAAAGCTTCCTCAAATATGAAAAATTGTGTAATTTTGCGCAATGAAAAATGAACTTGTGATGGAACCAATGATTGACACCATAGAAGAAATTGACCTTGTAAAAAAACAAGACGACCTCACACCTGAACAGCGTGCCTATTGGTTGGAATCCATTGAACGAGATATGCGCAATATGGACCAGCCGAAGAAGTATGTTTCTTTGGAACAATTCGGACAAGAATTGATGGCTGCAGTCAAAAGCAAAATATGTATGTAATTGTTGACAGGATTTTGCTGTCATCGTTGATTACATATTGAAAAAAGGTTTATCAAAGCTGCTTCGCAATTCAGGCATAGGCTTGGAGTTGCGGATTTTTTTCGTTCCCAAAGAACAACAATTTTGCAGTTTGCCATACACAGGTTTTTCCCTGATAACATTGCACATCGGAACGAGCAGAATTCCAACAAGGCAATCAAACCAGCAGATGAGACAGAGGTTATTGCCGACGTGATTATCCGCGAAAGCGAAATCGCTACTATGGATTAATATCCCCGTCAGCTTTGAAAACTTAACCGCCGCAAGGGTTTTCTTGACCTTTGCGGCGTTTATTTTCAAACATCATCGAAACTTGGGAAAAGATCACTTTACATTACCCATCAATTGGGATTTCGCGGTTTTTGAAATGGCCATTACTTTGCAGTGTCAAACAACTAAAAGAAACCTATGAAAACAGCATTAAAGAAAACGAAACCCAACTACAAAAACTGGATGCCTAAAGGCATGATCCTTGGGACTTTGGGCGGCGCATTGGCCTGCTTGTTGTTGTTTTTGGTCTTTGGCGTGAGCGGACTGCTTGCCGCCGGAACGCTGAAGACTGCCCTGAAAATCGTTTTCCTTGTGCTCACCATCGTGCTGGCTTTGGTGACCCTATGGATGTGGCTGTTGCATCATGCCTTCTCCTACAACGGCAAGCGTCAGATGTCGAAACAGATCATTGACGGCGTTGCCGCTTATGTCACCCTTCCCGAAGGCGGCAAAGGCCTCGATGTGGGCTGCGGTAGTGGTGCGCTGGCCATCGCTTGAGCCAAACGCAACCCCAAGGCCGAGATGTTCGGCATCGACCGATGGGGCAAAGAATATGCTTCCTATAGCCTAGACTTATGCGAACAAAACGCACAGGCCGAGGGTGTGAGTAATACCCATTTCGCCCAAGGCAACGCTTTGAAACTCGACTTTGCCGACGAGACTTTCGATGCGGTGACCAGCAACTATGTCTATCACAACATCCCGAGCCGCGACCGACAAGCCATTTTGTTGGAAACGCTGCGTGTGCTGAAGAAAGGCGGCACCTTCGCCATTCATGACATTTTCTCCCGATTCAAATATGGCGACATGCAGGCTTTTGTCAAGAAACTGAAAGGCATGGGATATGAAGAGGTTGAGCTCATTGACACCACCAACGGTATGTTTATGACCCCGTGGGAAGCCAAATGGATGGGGCTGAGCGGATCGGCGATTTTGAAAGGAAAGAAATGAAAAGACCGCTGAAATATATTGTTTTATCCTTTCTGTTGATCATCATCCCGTTCACACAAAACCAAGCCCAAAACCGCCAGCGTTTCGACGGTGGCATGATGGCACACATGGGTTACCTGCATGGCGACTTATCCGCCTTAAACCATAAAGCGGAAGGAATGACCTTCGGCCTCGGCGGAGTGCTCCGTTATCATCTTGGCAATCATTTCCGTTTGGGTGGTGAAGGCTATGTGAGTACCTTGAAACAAATGCACAAC
>JAFRRE010000086.1 GCA_017428285.1 Bacteroidales bacterium
AAACAACAGCAAGGCAGGCACGCCGAAACGGCTGCCCGCCTTGCCTGCCAAGATGCTGGCAAAGAATAGGATTGACAGAATCAGTAAAACGAATTCTATTTGCATGAGTCCTTATCCCTCTGGTTTCAATTCTTTCAAAACATCAAGAAACGCAGCCGCATCAGCACCTTTGTAAACAGTGATGTCAGAATTCGGCTTGAATTCGTAATCCGAGTAACGGAAGATTTGAACCGCCGCAAATTGTTGGTCTTTAGTGTAAAGCACGAACAATTCGATAGGGCTAAGTGTCTTGCAATGCAGGTTTTTCAAATCATTGAATTGATGTTTTTCAAGACACACTTTCAAGTCGTCGAAGTCGTCAGCGATGAAGTAATACATTTTTTTGCTTACCGCCATCTGCGAGGGCATATAGTGCCAGCGGCGGAAGAGGCCTTTGCGTTCCAGTTCAGTGAGTTCGTGGTTTTTGAGATTCTTATAATTTGTTGTTTCCATTTTATCGTTGTTGAATTGTTGATTGTTTAATTGTTTAATTGTTGGGATGTGCATACAATCATCCCGTTAGGTGCGAAATGCACCTAAAAAGGGGAAAACGAAAAAACAGGAAACGGTCTAAATCAGGATACGTCTCAACCGGAACACATGGTATTCCTTCGGGAACGCAACTAACTGGGTGACAGAATGATGAATTAACCTTGAAACAGCAGGCTTGTGCGTCGAAAGCAACACCTGCCGTGTGCTGACATTGCTGACTGTCCGTGTGCGGTTGGGCAAGACTCGCACACTGAAACCAGGCGAGCAAATCGTGCTTTCCTGTTGCACGGCATGACGGGTCTCGGCGGCAGCATTGTAAAGATTCATCATGTTGGCTTCCAAAGAGTCAACAAAGACAACATCGTCCGACTTTGAGCACTCGATTCCCATCGAAACTGACTGGTTTACACACCCATTCAGGCTCGCAAGGAAGAAGAACAATATGGTGGCTAAATAGCGCATGGATGAATCCTTTTCGGGGATGCAAAAATAGGAATAATTCTGATTTATGTCAATCAAAAAAACAACAAGCCATCACCTCCCATGTCTTGAATTACCATTGGAAACATTCAGAATCACCACAGCTGCGAGGATCAGCAGCACGCCAACTCCCGACATGAGCGTCAAAGGCTCCGAGAACACGAAGATGCCGATCAGCGTGGCCACCATCGGCTCCACCGTGGCGAGAATCCCGGCCTTACTGGCTTCAACGCTGCGCAAGCCGAGCGTATAAGCAAGGAAAGGAATTACTGCCGTCACCAAGGCCGTTAGCAGACTGAAGCCCAATAGACCAGGGATAGATGGTGCAACAGAGATTTTTGCAATCATATCCGCAGGATGGCTTATCAGGATGGAACCGATAGCCGCAATGATAAACGTCCAAGTGGTGACAGTGTAGGGCGTGTAACGTCGCAAGGCGACGGTGCCGAGAATACTGTACAGTCCGTAACCAATGCCGGAGCTAAGTCCGATAAGCAGTCCCATCACAGTCAGACCACCGCCCGAAATGCCCGAGACCAGCACACATCCTCCAAAGGCAAGGATGAGAGCGAGGACTTTTCTCCCCGTCAGCTTCTCATGGAAGAACACCAGCGACATCAGCATAATCCAGATGGGCGAGGTATAAAGCAGGATAGCCGCCGTGGAGAGCGTCATCATTGAAATGGCTGTGAAATAGCACACCGTGAAGAAGAGTATGCTGCCGAGGCCAAGGCCGAGAAAGAGCGGGATGTCGCGCAGTGAAATCCTAAAACCCTTGGGGTCTTTGACGAGCTGTATCACGCAAAAGACCACCGCCGCCAGCACGACCCTGATGCAAACAACCTGGATGGGACTGAAACCATATTCGGCCAGCCTGCGGACAAAAATGCCCATGCTACCCCAAAAGATTCCTGCCAAAATGATGAAAGCCGGACCCAAAGCCGACACATTATGTTTACTTGTTTTCATGCCGCAAAATTACGGAATAATCCGCAACTCAAGGCTTTCGCCCGAATTGCGGATTTCTACTGCGCTTCATATCTCTATAACAACGTCCCTTCGGCAAAGATGGCGGCTGTTCCTCCAACATATATCGTGCTGTCGGAATCAATCTTGGTGGCCACTACGGAAGGTCGCCCCATGGCTTCGCCTTGCAGGAAACGACATTCGGCAGTTGGGTCAATGAGACCGTTTTGCGATAGGTAATAGGTCAAAGCAGCATTGGCAGTGCCCGTGGCAGATTCCTCTGGCACTCCGTAGAGCGGTGCAAAGTCACGCACGTGGGCGGTATAGCCATCACCATTGCCGACAAAAGCATGAATACTTACCACATCGAGCCTCTGCGTTACCGCTGTGACAGCATCCATATCAGGTTGCAGTGCTTGTAGTTCTGCGAGGGTTGCTATGGGTAGCATAATGTCAGGGAGCCCTGCATACACAATCTGCGGACGCAGGTCGGTGGGTTGAGCACCTACGGCATGGTACACTTCTTCGACATCCTCATCGTTCAATGTGCCGACAATACGAGGCTTTGCCATCTGCATCATCACCTTGTCACCAACCGTTATGGAGAGTGTTCCGGCTTTTGTATGGCATAAATATTGACCATCGTGGAGTCCAATATGCTTCAAAACGGCGAATGACGCAATGGTTGCATGTCCGCACAGCTCCACTTCGGCGCGTGGCGTGAAATACCTGATGGTGAACTCATCCCTGCTATCTTGTCGCACAAAGGCAGTCTCGCTGTAGAGGAACTCGGCAGCAACCTTCAACATCAGGTCTTCGTCGGGATAGTTCTTTCCGTCCAACAGCACCACACCTGCCGGATTGCCTCCAAAGGGTTCGTCTGTAAATGCATCGACAATATAATACTTCATGTTTTCTTGACCTTTAAATCCGCAGCAAATGTACAAAAATTCCGCACCCCAAGCCCTCGCCCGAGTTACGGATTGTTTAATTCCTTTCCCTAAACGCTCTCGGCGACATTCCTGTGTGCTGCTTGAAATACTTTCGGAAGGTGAACTGTTCGGGGAAGCCCAACTGGTCGGCCACCTCCTTGACCTGTATGTCAGGTTGCGATAGGAGACGCTTGGCATGGGCGATGGTGATGATGATGATCCACTCCATTGGCGTGTGGCCG
>JAFRRE010000087.1 GCA_017428285.1 Bacteroidales bacterium
CTATCTTCGGCGACAATAGTTCGCCTCTGAACCGTCCTGTACCGTTACCTTTCGAAGATATGCGTCTGCTCGACCTTTGTGCCCACACGATGTGGTTCCTGCCCAATGTGGCTTCGTGTGATGCCATGGAAGCTCTGCTTCACCGTCCGGCCAATGGATTCTATCAAAACTACATCATTATCAACTGTAGTGGCACCAAGGCCGGTATCGGAATCGATGCCCTCGGACCAGTGCGTGAGGCTATGGGCGACAATCCGTTGAAGACGCGCACCATCACGCTGACCTGCGGCAAACTGACCACAGGCGTAACGCTGCGTCCTTTGGGCGGACTGCTGATGTTGCGCAATTGCTCAAGTCCTGAGACATACTTCCAGACGGCTTTTCGCGTGCAAAGTCCGTGGACGGCTACGGATAAAGACGACCCCACGAAACACACCATCCTCAAGCCCACCTGCTACGTGTTCGACTTCGCTCCCAACCGTGCCTTGCGCGAGGTGGTGACCTACGCCAATCAATTGGACGTGGACAGCAACCGCCGCATCACCGACAAAGTGGATGAGTTCATCAACTTCCTGCCCATCCTGCAATTCGACGGGAGTTCCATGAAGCGGGTGGATGCTACCGAAATTCTCGATTTTGTCGATAACGGCACCAGTGGTACTTTGTTGGCACGTCGTTGGAACAGTGCGCAATTGGTCAACGTGGATAATGCCACCCTCCAACGGGTGCTTGACAATCCTGAGGCATTGGCCACCATCATGAAGATTGAAGGCTTCCGCGCCTTGGGCAGCGACATCATCGAAAATATTGTCAATCGGGCTGAAAAGATTAAGAAGTTGAAGCGAGAGGTGGGCGATAAGAACGACCCAAAAAAGAAGAAAGAACTCACCGCCGAGGAGAAGGAATATCGCTCAAAGCGGCGCGAGGTGCAGGAAAAACTGATGAAGTTTGCCACCCGAATCCCCATATTCATGTATCTCACCGACTATCGTGAAGAGAGCCTAGAAGATGTCATTCGCAAGCTGGAACCCAAATTGTTTGAGCGTGTCACTGGCCTGACCATCGATGACTTCGATTTGCTGTTGCGTGTCGGCGTCTTTAATCGCGCCCAGATGAACGACGCCATCCTGAAGTTCCGTCGCTACGAGGATGCCTCGTTGGAATATACCGGCATAAACCGCCACGCCTCCGACACGCGCATCGGCTTGATGGACAGCACCGTGCCGATTGAGGCGATGCTGGTTTGAATTGATTGCAGAATCCACCACAATGATTGCAAAAAGTTGCTCCGTTTTACAAATCAGCCTTTAATGTCATTTTTCCGTCCAAATAACGCATCGCCGACAGTTTGCGGCACGACCGATTTCAAAGGATTGCTACATACGGCGGTTCCCGCCAACGGTTGTACGCTTTTGTTGTGCACAGCGGGTTGTGCTATCGGAAGCTCGCATTTTCGGCCTGTGGCCATCCGTCGCGGGACTTTGGTGCCGCTTTTCACTTTTTCGCGATTCACCATCGAACGTGCTTCGTCGCGTTTTTCTTGTCGTTTTGTCGAGATGGGCGACCCCAACATTGCCGATTTCACCGTCAACTTCAACTCGCACGTGTTTTGGGATTTTCTTTATCGGCATCCTGTCTTCACCATTGAGCATCCTGAACGACAGCTTGTCGATGAATGGTTTGGACGGATGGAATGGATCACAGAAACTTTCGACGGTGAAATCTGCCAACAAATGGTTTACGGTGAGTTGCACAACCTTTTCATCGCCATAGAGCAACGGATTACTCAGCTATTTCCACCCGAGGTTCACGATGAGAAATCGGCCGTCTGGAGCATCCCCGACCGCCTCAACGCGCTTTTGGACCAACATATCCACCATGAACGCAGCGTGAAGTTCTATGCTTCAGAGCTGTGCATCAGCCCCGACTATCTGAATAAAGTATGCCACCGCCTGATGAAGACTTCCACCAAAGCCCTCATCAACGACACGGTCATCTATGAACTCAAACGCTACCTTGCTGAAACCGACCTCACCGTAGAGGAAATCGCTGCCCGTATGAACTACGACAATGTTTCCTACCTCTGCCGTTTCTTCCGCAACGCCACGGGACAATCCATGATGGAGTTTCGAAGGAAACAGAGGTGAAGAGAATAGTACAAACATTCACAATAAACCCCTATCTTTGCCAAAAATAACCATCATGCAGAACCTCATCATCAACCCCATCACCATTGAACATTTGAACCAATATGGTGCCATTTATGCGGCGGCGTTTTCAGGCGAGCCGTGGAACGACAACTGGTCGGTGGAAGACGCCACCATCCATGTCCGTGAATTGCTTGAAAGCCAACAGCATTACGGTTTGGAATGTGTCGTGGATGGCGAAGTGGCAGGCTTCATTTTAGGCACTTCCATGCTGTTCCATTATGGCCGCTCCTTCGAGATCAACGACCTCGCCGTGGCGCCCCAATACCAACGGAACGGCATCGCCAGCCATTTGTTAGAACAATGCCTTGCCGACCTCAAGGCGCAAGGTATAGTAGGTTTCCATCTGATTACTGCCCGCGAGGGTGTCTTGCCCGCTTTTTATGAAAGATTCGGCTTCAAGAAAGAGGAGCGGGTGATGCTGATGGGGAAGGAGTAGGCCTGTCTTTTGTGACCTCACTCGGCGAGATTGGCCAAGGCACCCAGCTTACAGGCTTGTTCATGGTATCTCAACCCACGACGTTTTGAATATGTGTTGAAAAACAAACTTGTC
>JAFRRE010000088.1 GCA_017428285.1 Bacteroidales bacterium
AATTCAACATTATATCCACTATTCCAATTTACCATTCCATAACCGCTATTTATATCTTTAGGCTTTTCAAAATCTATATATAAAGCCCGTGCATTCATAGTCTCTTTTTTATTGTGAACTTGGAAATGAAAATCAACCGGAGAGTGCCGCCAAGCTCATTTGGCGGCACTCCTTATGTTATAGTATGGTTTAGCTATTTCTTATTGTTTTATGATTCTTTTTGAGATGGATTTGCCAAATTGGGTGGCTTTGATGAAATACACTCCCGATGGCAAAGTGGAGATGTCAAGGCTTCCATTATGGAAATCGTTGATTTCCATCACTTTGATCCCTGTGAGGTTGTAAATGCTCAGAAGGTAAGAATCGTCCAAATCGGTGTGTATCTCGATTTGAGAGGCAGTTGGGTTGGGGCAGATTTCAAGTGTGGTAAACAATTCATATTTGGTTTCGGGTAGGTCCACGCTTGAAAAATCTATCGTCAGGTTGTCTATACCGTATAGATCATACACAGAGGAAACCTTATTTTCAGGATGCCAATTCTTCACGTCTTCTGCGAGGATTCGTACCTGAACAAAAGGCTCGCCTATATAGTCATTTAAGGAAAACTCAACATGTTTCCAATTTTTTGAATGTAAGGCATCCAACAAATGCCAGCGGACTCGATCGGTTGAAACTTGTATATTGAAACGACCAAAAAACCTATCCCAAAAGTTATAATCAAAAGTGGCTTGAGTAAAATAGTCAAAACTTAAGGTGACATTAGAAATGTCTGAAGGAATAGAAAACCAATCCGTTTCTGCAACGGATATAAAGCCATTGGTATCTTTATCAAACGATGCTTTCATCCCCCAATAATAGTCGTCTTCGGTTTTTTGTAGGTGTTGCCAACCGTCGCCTAAAAGTCTAACTCCTCGTGCGTCTTCGTTAAAGTCGTTGAAAAAGGGTAGTGATAATGCTGGTGAAACCATCATCTTCTCGTGATTGGATTCGTTGTTCTCCATTCCATCGGTTTTTACTGCGACAACATAATAGTCATGCATTTGGCTATCATAGGCCTCATTGTCTTCAAAAGCGGTATCGGTCAATTCAGCAATTAAAACATCATCTCTGAACAAGCGGTAATAAATCGCGTTTTCAGCCTCATCCCATCTCAAATAAATAGTTGTCGAGTCGCAGGTGGCCGCAAAATGTTGGGGCGGCAAATCACCATTCGCCAATTCTGCTGTCGCCGCTATAGTGGCTTTTACAAATGCTTCAGCGAGTTTGAAGTTGTTTACACCATTTCCAATAGTGTCGCATGGTGTGTGATAACATGGGTGTTGAGAGAGGTACTCGACATCACCAAGATAAATGGCAGGATATTCATAAGTGCATAATCTGATGTGGTCTCCTCTACCTGCTTCGCCGCCAGTCAACCAAAGTGTCGGTGTTTCAGGAAGATACAAATTGGCCACGGAGATGTAGTATTCATATAGATTTCTTGAGAGATGATAGCAAGCGGTGTACATTTTTATGGTGTCAAGTTCTGGTGGGTACCAGCCAATCATGTCGAGATTGAAATCTCCCAAGATATTCATGTCTTGATGAGCACACTCTTTGGCATATCCCATACTTCCATACAGTCCATTCTCTTCAGCATTGAAATTCACGTAAATTATGGAACGTTTGAATGAGTATTGGCTTAAGATGCGTGCCGCCTCAAGTACGCCAGCGGTACCCGAGGCATTGTCATCGGCACCGGGACCGTCAGGATGGTCGTAATGCGAGGAAACGATTATGTATTCGTCGGGATATACTGTGCCGGGTTGAATGGCTATGACATTGCCGGCATCAAGCGTGTCGTTATGCTTATCAATAAAGTAATGTATTGATGGTTCCAAACCGAGTTCCTCATAACGTTCAATCAGCCAGTTCTGAGTGAGCAATGCTTCTGGTGAATAAGCATCTCGTATGAATTGTTGCATCCAAGCGATGCTGTTGAAGATGTTTACAGTATCTACCTGGTTCAGCATAGCTTGTATTTCAGGGTTGGTTTCAGTGACTTTAGGATAAGTCTGTGTCCGATTGCCTTGGTGGTCGATGGGTTCCCAATAAAATTGTGCTTTCATCGTTGAGGCTGCAATCAAGAAGAGTGCAAATAGTATGGTCTTTTTCATAGTAATAGGTATTAATTGGAAAACAATTAGTTGAGGAACAAGTTCATTCCTTCACCACCTTGTCCGTAAAAGACTTCCCGTCTTTCATCGTGACTTCCATCAGGTACTGCCCCGCCGCAAGGCCATTCAGGTCGAGACATTCGAAACTCTGATTCTGTGTATGCATCAGGCGACCTTGCAAATCGTAAAGGTCGATTCGGGCAGGCTGCACATCGGGAGAATAATGCAAGTGAAGTTCTTCTTGCACAGGATTGGGATAGAAGTCGTAGGGGCGAATATGGATGCCCAATTCTTCAAGGTTGTCATAATTGTCCTTAATGACTACCACAGAAATACTATTAGGAAAAGCAAATTCATCGAATGAACTTACGGCAATGCTTCCATCGTCCAACACTCTCATGTTGATAGCAAAATGAAACGTGTCTTCTGATAGGAAATGACGCTCCCATTGAACATTCAAGTCTCCATCCAAACGGAGCAAAACCAAGTGATTAGGCGCGCAAACATTCGTCATATAAGAAAGGTAGATGGTGTTGCCGTCTACCGCTATTGCGCGAATGGCCTCAGGCTGATGTAAAGATCTGCCAAAAAGTGCTGATGCTTGTCTAATATGTTGCCTGTTGCGCTTCTCCAGAAGTACTGAACTATAGGTATAATAGGTTTGGGAATCAAGCTTTCTATATTTGTTAACCTGAAGATAGTTTTGGTCATCAACGGGTGCGAAATGATCATTCCAAATAGCCTCATAAGTGCTGCCCTGGTAAGAATAAAAGCGTTTCTCTTCTACCACATTGAAAAGACTGTCCAATACATATAAACGGATGGGTGGATTGTCGTGATAATCGCTATCATAGTTGCTTCCCCAATAGCAGTATTGCACAGGGGCTTCGTTGAACATCCCTGTATGTTTCTCCATCAGCTTGTCGAAATACCTTATTTGAGGAACTTCAGTCCTGCTTTTCAGCGTGCCATCAAAGCCGATTCGCAGGAAATAGGTCATGAACGTCTCGTTAGGGTCGTCTTTAATGCTGTATGAAGCGATAATATCACCATTTGGTTCAGAGAATAAGTCGTATGAGTAATAGGGAAACAGCTCTGTAGAATGGTCGATTTCAAAGATAGTGTCACCGATATAGTTAAGGTACGTATCAATGGTTCTCATCCGGAAAAAGAGTGTATCATCAATTACTAGGAAATTGGCATAGACAAAATGGTCGTGATGTTCTGGATCACGTTCGAACAATGCCGCTACGCTATGGTCATCATATACGCTATCATATTCAAAGAGTAATGAGTCTACTACGATTCCATCGGCAGAGAACTTGTAGAACATTTTGCCAATGGGAGATACTATACCAGGCGCATATTCAGGAGCCGACCAACTCTCAACAATCAAGCATTTGTCAGTGGTTTCCACAAAGTTGAGATCGACTCCGGTGAGGTATCCGCCATTTTCGTGACAAAAATCTGTTATGATCTCCTGGCCTTTCGCCAAGTTGGCCAATGACATGATGCCCAGAAAGAGTAGCGTTTTTTTCATTACATGTAATGTTGCTGTTTTCATGCTGTATGGGTTTAAAAGTTTGCAAATGCAAAACTAATCAAAGTGACAACTTTTACCATACGGTTTGGGCAAAAGTACGGATTTTTGCCAATAGACAAAATAATACAATATTGATAACCAATATTTTATAAAACTAACAAGTACAGCTTTTTGTTATCCAATCAATTGGGAGATGGCATCCGAACCAGCCTTTTTCCTGATATTCGTACGGTATTTCTCCACCGTATTAAGACTCAAATGCAGGATTTCGGCCTCTTCTTTTGTCCTGAAGCCAAGGAAAGACAGAATGACAATATTGCACTCTGATTCGGTCAAGTCGGGACAATTGGTCTTTATTTTCTCTTTTGCCAAGGGATAGGAAGCCTCGAATTCGGCCATGACACGTTTCAGCTTGTCGTTTCCACTGGTTTTATAGAGTTCCATCACACGTTGTTGAAGTGCCTGCAACGATTGTCGCGAAACCGCCTCGAACTCGGATTCCAGCTTCCGATAGGCTTCCTCATGCCGCAAAGCCTCTATTTCCTTGTTTTTGCGGTATCGGTTGCCGAGCCACAACACCACCGTAAGCGACAGTAATACCAAGGCCAAAATCAAATAGAGCCGATAGCGTTTCACCTGCTGTTCATGCTGCAACTGCATCAATGCCAACTTCTTATCAAATTCGCTCTTCACCTGCTCGACGGCTTTCGGCTGGCTTTCAATGGTTTGCAGCATCTCAAAATAACGGTCGGCATATTCCAAAGACTTTTCTTTATTGCCTAAAGCTTCGTAAGACTTGTACAAACGTTGGAAAATGTCCGCATTCTCGGGATTTGGTACGATCTCGAAACGCATAGTACTCATGAAATCCAACTGTTTTTCAGCATAATAGATACATGAATCATATTGTCCTTGCTGAAAGTGGATTTTGCTCAAATTGCAATAGAGCCCATCCTTGTATCTAAACATTGGCTCCTCGTAAAGTGCCAAGCCTTGATGACATTCTCCGAGGGCCTTCTGCAATAGTTGTTGCCCTTCTTGCTCATCTTTATAATATTGGTTTTCAAATTGATGCTTGTAAAGCTGCGACATAGAATAATGATAAAAGGCTATGTTTTCCACCTGACCAAGTTTTTGTGCCGCCTCCAATCCATCTTCAAAACACAGTCGGCAGCTGTCGTATTTTTCGAGAGCAAGATAGGCATCCCCCAACATAAAAGCGGAGTTGAACCAACCACTATATTTCTGTTTTTCAGAAAAATATGCATTAACTGGTTTCAGATAGTGGAGACCTTCTTTATAATAGCCATTATACAAATAACACATACCAAGACGCAATTGTATTTTGTATCGATAATTGTCAATCCACTCTTGTTCACTTTCCACATTTTTAAAATAATAGAGGAAACGCTTATCGATATGTTTGCACTGCTCAATGCTTTGAAAAGCCTTCAACAACCAGTCGAGTTTTATTTGTTCACCTTTGCCCTCTTTAAAAGCGATGCGTGAAAGAGCCTCGCAGGTTTGTGCCTCAAACCACTTGTCATTGCCACCGACATAATAATCTTCAGCCACTTTCAACAGGGAATCTGTGATGCTGTCGTAAAGGAATAAAAGGTCTCGTGTACTAACTTTCAGCAGACAATAATGAGCATATTCTTTTTCTGAAAGTGTCTCTAAGGTCAATGTATCAAGGATCTGAAGGGCACTATCGGGCTTTTGCGAGAAGAAGCTTTCCACTTGATACAGAATATTCTCCTGTGGCGGTGGTGTTGTGGTTTTGTTGGTGCAAGCTGCTAAAGTGAATAACAACCCGATAATTATATGCTTTGCTTTCATGTCTGTAAAGATAGGGAAAAAACGAATTATTCCCCAACGAATTCTTCCTTGTCCGCATAGAACACGTCAATCGCTGCAATCAGGGCGGCAAGGCTCCACACGGGGATAGCCAGCTTGTCGGTGTCCAGGAAGTTGTTAAGGAAACCGTGGATGAAATAGCTGATGAAGGCGAGGGTGGCTCCCAAGACCAAGACCTTGGCCTCTTTGTTCTTGCAGCGGCCATAGGTCTTTAGGCCACAATACACCGTCACGATGACCAAAACTAGCACGAGGAGCGAACCCACCACGCCCTGTTCGGCCAAGGGACCGAAATACTCGGAGTGGGCATTGCCGCCATCGCCGGCGTTGGTGCTGATGATGGTCTTCTCCTTCGACATCTGATAAGGCGCATACACGAATTGGTAGGTGCCTGGCCCCCAACCAAACACCGGACGTTCGTTGAACAATCGGAAGGCCGACTGCCAGCGGTTGATACGCTCGAGGTTGGAGGCATCGGTGGAGATGTTGGTGATGGACTGGATGTTTTCCACAAGGTTGCCCGAAGCATCCTGGTTGTTCTTCTCCAAAGCGTCGATGATTTGGTTTTGGAAGGCGAAAAACAGGCCGACCAGAATCACGACGGCGGCGGCAATCCAGCGGAACTTGATCTTCAACAGCACGCAAATCAAGACGGCCAAGGCGGCAATGATGCTGAGCCATGCCGCACGGCAGTTGGAGAGCGTGAGGGCCACGCTGAGCAGCACAACCACGGCGATGATGATGAGTCTGCGGCTTTTCTTCACACCTGGCAAGAAGACATAGGCGAGGGCGAGGATGAGATAGATGGCTAAGGCAGCACCGTAGGCTGTGTGGTCGTTGTAGAAAGGTGTCATCACCCAGTGGGCCGAGTCGCCGTCGAAGCCGAACTGGGCATGGTGAATGATGGTGTAGACGCACACGATGCACAAGGCAGCGATGTAAAGCCAGATGAACTTATGGATGTTTTTGGGGCTCTTGAATAAAATGGCGCAGAGGAAGAAGGCCGGGATGACGAACCACAGCCTCGAAAGCATGAACTTGATGGACACCACGGGCATCTCGCTCGTGATGGTGGTGACGAGCATCCAGGCAAACATGCAATAGATGACAATGGCGATGGGATGTCGCGAGATGCGTCTGTCAAATTTGCCGTCGTAGAGCATTTTGGCCACGAACAAAATCAAGATGCCCATCAGTAGGGGCTCGGCGGGCAGCGAGATGGCCAAGCCCGATTCAAGCACTTTCAGGTTGACCGAGAGCGGCACCGTGAAGGCCGTGAGAAACAGCACTTTGTCCAAGGAGAAGATGTAAAGCAAAAGCACGCCCAGCACGACGGGAAGGGCAAAGAAGAGATAGGTGTTCTTCTTCACCACAAGAAACAGCCCCACGGCCACGAATAGTGCCGCGATGACATAGAGCCAGGTTATTTTCGCTTTCTTCTCCACGGTTTATTTCTTTTCGCCTACGAAACGTTTGCGGTTCTCGATGATGAAGATGACCACGATGGAGAGCAGGAAGGCTCCCAATGCACTCAGAGCGACCACCACCCAACGTACGGGGAAGGCTTTCTTATCGGCAGGGAAGGGCTCGGTGACGATGTTGGAGTAGGTGAGGTCGGAGTAGAAGAAACGCAGGTTCTGCTCATAGTCGACCTTGGTGGAGACGTAGGTATTAGCCTCGGCTTCTATTTTGGTGCGGAGGTCGACGGCTTCGGCACCGTAGGCCTCAAGGTTGTTTTTCAACTCAGTGGCTTTGGCAGAGCCGGCAAGGTAGCCTCGGGTCACCTCACGCGCTTGGCTACTGTAGTCGGTTACGCCAAATTCGGTGCTGATTGTAGTAAGTCGGTCCTTCAGCGAGTCGATGTTGCGTTGCTTTTCGTTCAACTGCCTTTCATACATGGCCACCACTTCGCCCACTTTCTGGGTGTGCAGGTCATGCACCTTCTGGTCGTAGAAGTTGAGGATATCCTTGGCGATGTCGCAGGCCACAAAGGGGTCTTTGTCCATCACGCTGATGCTGACGGCCTCGTTGGGGGTCTTTCCGATCTTGACCTTGCTGCGGTATTCGTTGATCATATAAGTCTTGGCAAACTGGTCGGCCTTGTTGATTTTGTAGTCCGTCCACAAGTCGTACTTTTCGACGATGGAGTCCATGATGGAGGTCGAGTTGATGATTTCGAGCATTTGTTCGGTCTCACTTTCGTCGGAGTAGGGGCTGATGTTGGCGGGATAGGCCACGGCCACCGACTTGTAGAGCGGCGTGATGAACATGGAGCTTGAGAAAATGGCACCGCAGAGGGCGGCCACCACGGTGATGATGATGATGTGCCATTTCCATTTCAGCACGAGTTGAACCAGTGAAAGATTGTTGAAATTGTTATCCATGATTTGATTTGTTGTTTTCGGAGTAGTTGGTACTATATTAGGTTCAGGTTTCGGCTCATTCTTTTCCGGGATGATGCCTTTTTTCCTTGGTGGCCGCCTCTTTTTCGGCCTCGGAACGAAAAAAGCCCTTCGAGCGGTCATAGAAGACGATGCAGAAGAGGAGCAGCAGGAAGGTGCTCAGCACGGTGACCACCACGATAATCCAGCGGATGGGATAGGTCTTGCGCTCGGCTTGGAAGGCTGAGGTGACGACAAACTTGTGCGGGATGAACTCGGTGGCGTCCACCTTGGCCTCTTCGTATTTCGACTTGACCAAAGAGAGTTGCAGGCGGTCGTTGTCCAAACGCTCGTTGATGGCGTAGGAGGCACCGCCGTATTCGGCCAAAACATCAAGCATTTCTTGTATATTCTTGACACCCTGTGAGTTGCCTTTGCCTAATTCGACTGCCAGCTGTTGGCTGAGCATCTCTACTTGCGACTCATAGTCGAACACGCCGAGTTTGCGCAAGGTGTTCAACGAGTCTTCCAGCATATTCATCTCGGCCACGAGGGTGTTGTACTCTTGTTCCACGATGCGGAAGGCCTCAATGGCGACCTCTTTCTGCATTTGGTTCATGGTGCTGTCGAAAATCTCGGCAATCTCGTTGGCGATGCGGGCCGAAAGGGCGGCATCAGAATCCAAAACGGTGATTTTCACAGCATTGTATTCCGTCCTGCGGAACTTGATGCGGGCATCATAGAGTTTGTTCAGTTTGGTGATGGGGTATTTGCTGTTGGCCTTGATGTTGTAGTGTTCCATCAAGTTGAAACGGCTGATCACCTTGTCGCGCACGCGGTTCGAGTTCAATACTTGCAGCATCTGTTCGGTCTGCTCGTCCTCGCCGAAGTTCATGATGTCCTTTTCCGACTGGTAGGTCGTGCTGATCAAGACTTTCGAGATGGAATTGCTGGAGGTGGGGTAGATGACCGTCGTGGACTTATACAGTGGTGTGATGAAAAATGGCGCACTGAAAATGATGGCACATAGGGCGGCCACAGCCAAAATGATGAGTATGGGCTTCCTGTATTCCACCAATAGTCTGCATAAGTATTTGGAACTGTAGGTGTTATGTGTCTGTTCGTCCATGTTTAAGTGTAGAATAAGTTGCCAAAAATAGGGAATTCCCGTGAATTGGCAATGAAAAAAGACATTTTAGGCCTTTTTTTCCTTGGGGAGGATGAGGCTCAGGATTTCCTTGAGGCTGAGCAATCGGGTGAAGAAAATGGCGCCGCAATTGATGGCAAAAGTGATGATGAAACCAACCATCCAGTTGAGGTTCAACTGCTTGACAAGGAAGGTAACCACGACAACGGTAATCATGAATAGGGCGATGTGGAACCAATAGCGACCACCCATTTCGAATTTGAGGATGCGTTTGGCGAGAAGGTATTGAAGGAAGGCTGTGACAGTTTGCACGCAGAGGCTGGTGGAGGCGGCACCCACTGCATAAAAGCGCGGGATGACCATGAGGTTGAGCAGGATATTGATGATGACGCCGGCGGCAGCCACGAGGTTGAGTTGCTTGAGACTACCATTGGCGGTAAGCAATGTTCCGAAGATGTAAGTTGTTGATAAACAGAAGAAACTACCCATCAATAAAGGAAACACATTGGCGTATTGCCCGATGCGCATGAGGTAGGCGGTTTCGGTTTCTGCTTCTTCGGGACGGTACATCAAATGCATGATTTCCTGGCGGTAGAAGACGCACATAATCATGACGATACCCGCCATGGCCACGATGACATTGAACGAGGTCTTGACCAAGTTGTTCAGCTCCAGCTTGTTTTTCAGCGTGGCGGCAAACATGGGCAACAGCATGATAGCGAACAGGTTGGAGATGTTGTTGCCCGCATCGAAGAGACGGTAGGCGCGGCTGTAGATGCCGGCTTGCACGCCCTTGTCGTCCAAAAGACGCTCAAGCAGGACGGGCTCGATGCGGCTGTAGACGCTCATCAGCAGGACAAGAAGGGCGAAAGGCAGGCTTTGACGCAGTATCTCATTGAAAAACTTAAAGTTGAGCTTGAAGCTGAGATGTTCGGCGTGGCGCAGGACGATGGTCAAAGCAAACACGAGGGTGGCAATGTAGGCCACGGTCTGGGCTTGCAGGTACCAGATGATGTTGAACTTTTCCTTGGGGAACCAACCGCTCCATAGGATGAGGCACATGATGACAATGGCCAACACACGGTCGAAGACGGAGAGGATGCTGTCCTGCTTGAACAGCAGCAGACCTTGTATGTTCGACCTGAGGAAGAGGATGAAGGAGAGCAACACTTGGTTGAGCCCGCACCAGAACAACAGCTTGAGTTTCAGGCCTTCGTTGTAGCCGCAGAAGTAACCGACCACGAAGATGACGGCAGCATAGAGCAGTCCCAGCAGGAGTTTGATTTCGGTGAGGCCGCCAAAGTGCTTCGAGAGGTTTTTCGGGTCTTGTGCGACAGCACGGCTGTTGAAGTTGGTGATACCGAGGTCGAGGAGGATATAGAAGAGGTAGGAAAAGTTGAAAAGGGCTTGATAAGTGCCATAAGAAGCGTCACCAAGGAGGTTTTGCACCTCACGGTCGATGCCGAGAATCCAGAACGGCTTCACCAACAGGTTGAGAAACAGCAGGAAAATGATATTTTTGATGAAGCGGTTCTGCATGGATGCGTTGTTGTTTCGGAGGGCAAAAGTAGGAAAAAAAGTACTTTGAGGCTTTTTTCAGCACTCATTTTGGAAAATATATGTAATTTTACACCCCGAATTCCGTTTTACAGGAGAAAAAGACTTTGAGCAATGAACAAGGAACAGGAAAACGTTGATGTGCTGGAAGAGGAATTGGTTGAGAACGAGAAGAGTCTGTTGCTCATCAACGACGACGTGAATACCTTTGAATATGTCATCGACACTTTGATGAAGGTGTGTCATCATACGCGTGAACAGGCCGAGACCTGCGCCTGGATTACGCACTACAAGGGCAAATGCGCCGTCATGCATGGTAGCTTCGAGGAACTGAAACCGTATTACGACATCCTGCTCGCTCATCAGCTCACAGTTAAAATAACTGATTAACATGGCAAGTTACTCATCATTGGAAATATTGGCTATTCAGCAGGCCTATGAATCGATGCTGAAGGACATTCAGCCTTTCATTAATGCTCCCAACCAATTGGAGTTGATTGACAAGGCGTATCGTTATTGCATGGATGAATATGACGGCCGTTACCTCTTGTCGGGCAAGGCTTATATGATGCACCTGATTGAGATGGGGCGCATCGCCGTGCTCGAAGTGGGTTTGGGCTATATCTCTGTGGTGGCCGCTTTCCTCCATGGCATTGACTACAAGAAGGGTGTGAGTGGCAAGGAATTGAAGGAGCAATTTGGCAAGACGGTGGCCATCATCCTTGAGGACTTCAGCCAGATTTCGCAGCTGGACACGGAAAAGGTCGCCTATAACTCGGATAACTTCCAGGTGCTTTTCCTTTCGATGATTGATGACATGCGCTCGGTGCTGCTGAAAGTGGTACACCGCGTGTATGATGTTCGTAATCAAAACGATGTGGATGCCGACCGTTTGTCGAAGTACTTCCATGAAATCAAATACATATACATTCCTATTGTCCACAGGCTGGGCTTGTACAAATTGAAGGCCGAATTGGAGGAAAAGTTGATGCTGTTTGAGAATCCGGTCTTGTTTCATGAGATTGAAAACAAGATTCAAGCCTCACAGGAAGCGCGCAAGCAGACGGCGGAGAAGTTTGTCGCCAAGATTTCTGAAAGCATTGATGCTGAACTCGAAAGGACAAAGAAGAACGGAAAATACAAGTTCGCTTATTCGGTCAAGTGGCGACTGAAGTCGATACCGTCGATTTACGCTAAGATGAAGGCGCAGAATGTGCCTTTTGAGGAGGTCTACGACTTGATGGCGGCGCGCGTCATCATCCATTGTGCCTTGAAAGATGAGCAGGAATGCTGCTGGAGCGTGTATTCTGCCATCACCAACATCTATGACCCTATGCCTGAGCGACTGCGTGACTGGATTACCAAGCCGAAAGCCTCGGGGTACGAGTCGCTGCATACCACAGTGAAATATGATGACAAGCTGTGGTTTGAGGTGCAAATTCGTACTACCCGCATGGATGAGATAGCCGAAACGGGTCAGGCGGCGCACTATCTTTATAAAGGAGAGAAGGAGACTTCTGAGGAATGGCTGCTCAATGTGCGCCAAGTGTTGGAAAACCCCAGTATGGTGTCGTTCGAGAATTCCTACAAGAAGATCCACAAATCCGATAAGATTTTCATTTTTACGCCTGAAGGCGACCTGAAACAGCTTCCGGTGGGCTCCACGGTGCTTGATTTTGCCTACGAGGTACATACCCGAGTGGGTGAGACTTGCAATGGAGCGCGTGTCAATGGACGCATGGTGCCTATCCGTCACGAGCTGACCAATGGCGACAAGGTGGAGATCATCACGAGCAAGAAACAGTCGCCTCGTGCCGACTGGCTCAATGTGGTGGTCACGGAAAAGGCCAAGAACAAAATCCGTCGTTACCTCAAGGAAGAGGAGCTGAAAGAATCGGAGATGGGCAAGGGCATGTTGCAGCGCAGGCTGAAAAACTGGAAACTGCCGTTCTCGGAGACCGTGGTCGACATGTTGGTGAAAGAGTTTAAATTGGAGAATTCCTTGCAACTCTATCACAGGATTTCCACGGAGAAAATCGACATCGCCGATGTGAAGCGCTTCCTGACCGCTAAGTTCGGTGAGAATACCGATAAAGGCGAAAAGCCTATCCCTGAGACGATTGGGACATCGAAGAAGGAGCAGGGTGCAGAAGTGGAGGAATCGCTCTCCATTGGAGAGGACATCAGCAATGTGACCTATAAGTTGGCCAAGTGCTGCAATCCTATTCCTGGTGACCGTGTGTTTGGTTTCGTCACCAACGAAGGCACTATAAGCATCCATCGCACCAACTGTCCGAATGCCAAGGGTTTGCAGGAGCGTTACGGCTATCGCATCATTAAGGTGAAGTGGAACGGTGTGGAAGCAGACGGTTCGCAGGCCACCATCCGCATCTATGGTCGCGATGTCATGGGCTTGTTGGGCAAAATCACCAAGGTCATTTCCGAGGATCTGGAGGTCAACATGAAGAACATCATGTTCAACTCCGATAAGGAAGGCTTCTTTGAAGGGAGAATTGTGCTGCAAATCACCGATGTGGAGGCGTTGGAACAGCTGATTAATAAGATAAAAGCCATTGATGGTATTGTTGACGTTAATAGAATTGATTGAATGCTGAATGCTGAATGTGGAATGCTGAATGCAGAATGAGAGGTGTGGAATTTTGAATTTTTAAATCTTTGAATCTTTGAATTATGAATTTTGAATCTTTGAATATGAAGAAACTGTTTTTTATAATTGCTTTTCTGTTTGCGGCTTGGGCTTTGATGGCGCAGGATATGCAGCAGATCGATAAGATGTATGGCATCGACCATGAGAAGAAAATCATAGTAGCCACGGGACGACTGCTTGAGGGCATGAAGCCGTATAAGGAAACGATAGAGGTGAAGGGTGAAACCTATACCTATTATCGAAGCGAAATGCCGCTCATCACCATCACCACCGATGGCCCGATTGTCAACTCGCCTGCTGTGCATGGCCTCATCAATGTGGCTGATGCCGATGGCAATGTCATCACGATGCACGCTGGATTCAAGATTAGGGGCACCTCCTCGCAGCAGTACGACAAGAAATCGTATCGTGTGGAGTTATGGGCCGATGAGACAGGCGCCGAGATGGCTGATACCACCTTCCTTGGGCTTCGCAGCGATGATGACTGGAACCTTGAAGCGATGTGGGCTCAACCGCTCCGCTTGCGCGACAAGGTGGCCAATGAACTGTGGATGGAGATGTACAAGTTGCCTTACGCCGAAAGCGAGCCCGCTGCCTTGCCAGGCATTCGCATGGTCTATGCCGACGTGTTCATCAATGATGAATACTTGGGCGTTTACACCTTGACCGAGCGCATGGACCGCAAGCAACTCGGCCTGCGCAAATACAACGGTGACATCCGTGGCGTGCTTTACAAGGGCAATGGCCCAGGCGCGCCGACCTTTGACAGCTTGCCAATGTATGACAACACGCTTGACACTTGGGACAACTATGAGTGGGTCTATCCCAACGAGAGTGACACCGCCATCAATTGGAACCACCTCTACAGCTTCACCAACTTTGTGATGAACGCCTCCGACAATGTGTTCTATTCCCAATATTCCGCCCAGTTCGACAAGGACAATGCCATTGATTACTATTTGTTTATCAATAGTCTGATGGCCATGGACAACATGGGGCGTAACCTGTTTTTGGCACGTTACAAGAAATCGAGCACCTATATGTATCTGCCTTGGGACTTGGATGCCATCTGGGGCTTGGACACTGACGGCAACAAGACCTATAATGCAGCAGGACTGAAGAGCAATGGTTTCTTCGACCGCCTAACACAGGACTGTAATGATTATGGTTTCGTGGCCTCTGCACAAACCCGTTACAATGAACTGCGTGATACCCTTTTGAACCGCGAGCATATCATGGAATTGGTTCAGAAGCAATACGATGAATTGGTTGAAAGCGGTGTTTACGAGCGGGAACATGAGGCATGGCCTGAGTTTACTGTAGATGAGAGCCAGTTGACCTACCTGAGCGACTGGTTGGACGACCGTTTCAATTATTTGGATGGTGAAATCAATGCCGCCTGTGGAACTTGGGGCATCGAGGCCCCTGAGCCCGTCGAAGGGCCGACTCGATTTGTAGAAGTTTTCCCTAATCCCGCCAAGGACAGAATCAATATCCGCTTTGCAGAGGCAGGCGAGGCTTCTGTCAGGATGTATGATATGACTGGACGTTTGGTGTATTCCAATGCTTCAAACACGCAAGGTTTTGTGATTTCCACACGAGGTCTGAGCCAAGGCGTTTACACTTTGGTGACCATTTCTGGTGGGAAGCAGCAGGTGGATAGGGTGGTGGTGGAGTAAAACTGTACGCAGCATTGCAGTTTGAGTATGCCATTTTGTACGTAGCATTGCAGTTTAAAGTGTAAAAATATACGTAGCATTGCAGTTTGAGTATGTCATTTTGTACGCAGCATTGCAATTTAAAGTGTGAAAATATACGCAGCATTGCAGTTTGTATCGTGTTATTTTGTATTTTTGCGGCAAAATTGGTAGGTTATGATAGAGAAAAGGATCCTTGAGGAAGTAATGACTGAACAACACCAAGAGTTGTTGGATATGGCCTCGGTGCGGTTGTGCTCCCGAAAAGAAGAGCAGTTGATAGACCTTGAAAGTAATATGGCGCAATGTGTCATAGGCGTGCGCCGCTCGGGAAAGTCGACCTTGTGTTACAGCATGTTGCGTTCGCAGAAGGTGAAATTTGCATACGTCAATTTCGATGATGAGCGATTGGAGTCGTTGAAGACGGAAGACCTCAATCCGCTTTTGGAGGTGCTTTACAAAATCTATGGCGATTTCAAGTATCTTTTTATCGATGAGATTCAAAACATAAAAGGATGGTATCTCTTTGTGAATCGGTTGCTGAGGGCAAAAATGCATATCATCATCACGGGTTCCAATGCCAATTTGCTCAGCGGAGAGTTGGCCACCCATCTGACAGGGCGACATGATGAAATCGAATTGTACCCATTTTCGTTTAGGGACTTCTGCAACGCCAAAAATGTGGATGTGAACACGTTGACTACGAAAAACGAAGCCTTTCGACGAGAAGCCTTCGACCAGTATCTCAGGCAAGGTGGTTTTCCCGAACTCCTTCACAAGAAAAACAAGACGGGATATGTCAATATATTGGTTGAGAACATACTGAAGCGAGATATAGAGCAACGACACAAAATCAAGTATAGCCGTGCTTTTGAGCAACTTGCCCGGCATCTGCTTAATGTGGCTCCGACTACGATAGTCTCAAAGGATTTAGCCAAGTTGTTTGAAGTTAAGTCAAGCCACACGGTTGACAATTACATCAATTATCTCGCGGAAGCTTATCTATTGATACAACTGCAAAGATACTCCACAAAGAGCAAAAACAGACAATACGACACCAAGGTATATCCCGTTGATGTGGCATTGATGGATAGTCGAGAGGATGCTTTCGTAGGTGACAATTTGGGCTGGCGTTTGGAAGTGTTGGTTTATATAGAGTTGCTTCGACGCAACCGACCATTGGAACAAGATATCTATTACTACAAGAACAGCAATGGCTATGAGGCTGATTTTGTAGTTTGTAAGGGGAATAAAGTGTTGGAAGTCTATCAAGTATGCTATGACCTCGGTTCCGAAAAGGCAAAGAAAAGGGAACTCCGAGGATTGCTTACGGCAGCGAAAGAAACAAAATGTGAAAATCTGTTTTTAATAACTGATTTTCATAGGGATACAATATGGCAAGAAGGTAAAACCGTGAAGATTTTGCCAGCCTACGAGTGGATGCTTGGAGAAAGGGATGATTGATTTACTCTTTTCTCCGTTCCATCCGTTTCAGCACCAAAATGCTCACTTCATAAAGCAAATAAAGTGGGATGGTGACCAAAATTAGTGTCATCAAGTCGGGTGGCGTGATGATGGCTATTTGTAGTCAATGAGTTTGTTTCTGAAATAACCAAAATGATCGCAAACGTTATCTTTCTTGTAAGGTATATAACCAATGCATAAATGGATTTCTAGGCCTCTGGAAAGACGCTTGTCGTGGATATAGTAAGCGTTGACATTGGTCGGTGTCGCAGTGTCATCATGGTCCGCTTTAGAGAAAGTGTCAATCAGGCCCCAGTTGAGTGCCGCGTCGGTCTTAATGACCAACGTGATTTGAGGCAATTCGACATTGAAACGTAACCCCGCACCGCACAATGCTCCAATATAAACGCGATTCACATTGGAATTATTGATGACCATTTCGCTCCCAGGAATCTCAAGTCCAGGTTGTGACAAGGATATTCTTCCAGCAACGACATAACCCATATCAAGACCCAAGAACAGATACGGTCTAAAAGATGGATGAATAGGAGCGTAACAGTTTAAGGGAAATCGCATGGAAATATAATGGGCATTAAGTTGATACGAAACATGATAGTATTGTTCATAAAGATAAGATGTAGATCCCCCTTTTTGTTGGTAATTGAATTCAGGTGCAATGGACAGCATCGTGCTGAAAGGCACTTCGGCAAATGCTCCAAAAGATGGGGAAATCATAAAATTATGAGGCAAGTCTTGTAAGTGCTCATTGGTATAGTATAACCTTGGCATGTTGATACCTCCTTTAAGTCCAAAAAACATTCTTTCATTGTAGTTCACTTTAAGTGCATATGAAGGAAGTCGTACTTCTTGCGCCGAAAGAGTGAGAAACACAAGCAACAAAGATAAAACAAGTAGAATCCTTTTATTCATAGTAGCCTCCTCTTCCTTGGTATGCGAACCAGTTGCAGTTTTCGGCGAGACCGTCCCCATCGCAATAAATAAAATACCACCCAGGTTTATATGAACCAATGAAGGCATTTTCATCGCATATCGCAGAAAGTATGATGCTTCCGAAACGCAGGTTCTTTATTCCTTGCTCGGCCTTTTCTCCAGTAATGACAACGCATCTTGTAATAAAATGGTTGCCGTAAAAACTCATATTACGTTCTTCTACCATATAGAGTGTGAATCTATTTCCACTGCCCATTACAAAAGCGGTGTCCGTGCAGACTGTACTTCCTTCGTGAAGTTCCACACATGCTACACGATTGTGTTGATAAGTAATTCGCAGGTGCATATCAAGTGTGTCCGAAAGCTCAATGAAGTTGGAATGGCAGAACTCTTTCTTGCTGATAGCGTATTCTCCTTCAATGTTAGGGGGAATATAACCTTTGGGTATGTCGCCAAAGTGGGCAGGGAAAACCAATTTCAATGAATCGGGGAGAATGTTGCCGAGTGGAACGACATACAGCTCTTTACCGAGCAAAATGATGTCGTTTCCATCTCCATTGTCTTTTTGGCAACCAGCTAATCCATACAATATGGTTATTACACAAAATATAAATATTATTTTTTTCATAGGCTTTAATGCGATATGACCAGGTGTTTGACAGTTCTTCCATTTGTTGTGGTAATTTCCACCAAATACAGCCCTTGAACCATATTGTCGATGTGAAGAAGAACTATGTCTTGCTTCTCAATAAGCAAATCCAATACTGACACCCCAAAACTGTCGAAAATTCTAATTTGGGTAATTTGGTCAGCTTGTATGGTTAGCTCGTCTTGTGCAGGATTTGGGAATACCACGGCATTGATTTCGTCGGATTCTTCGATATCGAAATTTGTGGCATTGATTTCTATGGTTTTCTCTATGTCGCATCCGTTGTCATAATTGGATGATGCGGTCAAGATTCCTTGTCTTTGGTTCTTCGCAATCAGTTCACAACAGTATCCGTTATTCAAAGGTGTGAGAATCCAGTCTGAATTGGAACAGGACCATGTGATGGAGTTCGGTAAAATGCCTATGGAATCGATGCAATAGTAATAGATTCCGGGCCAAAGATCGGAAGAGTAAGCTACTTGCGTGATACCGTGAACTTCAAAAACGGGTGTCTTTCCGATGTTCAAGAACAGGCTAACAATGCTGTCACAGCCATTAGAGGTCAATCCCTCATAATAATAGTATCCCGAATCTGACACAAATCCGCTGGGAGCGGGTGGCCATGGAAACGAATCGCAAACGGTCAAATTATCAGCATAGGCATAGTGTTGGCCAAAGGTCAAGTCAAGGGAGTAAATGTCATGACAGCCGACCGCATTGGTTGTTGTGTCGTAATAGACCCCGTTTTCTGTCAATCTGTGGCCATGCCAGATGAATTCAGGCTCGCAGGAATGTTCTTGCTGCATCACATGCGTTGTATGGTGCATAACGGTAAGGTGCAGCATCACGGTGCTGTCACATCCGTAAACAGTAGGGAAGGACTTGGTGTAGTCGCCCGATTCTGTGAGCGTTTCGCCATCCCAATCATATTCCTCACACGCTAATTCATAGAAGTCAGTGGAAGAACTATGACCGATTGCAAGGTTCAAAATGTAGATAGAGTCGCAACCGATGGGATTGCTGACAATGTCTTGGTAAACACCGCTTGTGGTATAAACATTTCCCCTCCAAGTGTACTCATCACAAGCGTAGGCTGATTCTTCCGAAATGGTGTTTTCTATTGTAAAATTGACCATTACGAGACTGTCGCAACCCAACGAAGTAGTGAATTGACGGGAATATTGTCCTGATTGGGTGTAGGTTTCTCCGTTCCAGACAAATTCATTGCAGGCATTTATAACAGTGTCAATAGCATAATCGTGACCAATGGTTAGGTTAAGAATAAAAGTGCTATCGCAACCAGTAGGACTTTGTACCTCATCTTGATAGAATCCGCTTTCTGTATAGGTATTTCCTCTCCAAGTATAACTGTCGCAAGCTGTTACAAACTCTTCAGAGCTGAAGTGCGTATCGATGGTAAGATTGAGAACGATTGTGCTGTCACATCCCTCTGAAGTTTGTTCTATGTGCTCGTAAGTTCCTGATTGTGTATAAGTCTCCTCATACCATTCATAGCTTTCGCAGGCAGAGATGTTTAATTGGGTCGTTTTACTTGGGTTGATGGTTAGATGAAGGGTTACAATGCTATCGCAGCCAAACACCGATTGACCCTCGAACACATAATCTCCAGATTGGATATATGTGGCTTCGTTCCAAGTATATGAATCGCATTGGGTTTCAGAGATTTCTCCTTGATAGGGGCTGCCAACGTGCAATTGCGAGGTCAGTGTCGACTCCAATATGTTTTGTCCCTCTTCAGACCGATAAACATCACATGACACGGTATAATCGCCAGGCTCATTATAGGTGTGTGTTATAGGCTCTCCTGACCCAGTCGTGCCATCTCCAAAATTCCAAAGAACAAGAGAAGGATTGTAGTTCAAGTACAATTCGAAGTCGACTGAAGTATCTTCGCACACGAAAAAGCCATTTGGAAAGTCTATGGCGAATTGTCCATTAGCTGTTAGTTGCGAAGTGAGACTTATGGCCATAGAACCAACAGAATAAGCATAGCTCTCGTATTCACCTAAGCCATAGACATGAGCAATAAAGCCACCAACAACATTTGTTAATGTGTGTGATCCATGCGAAATCTGAATCCTAGCATACGAATAATCCGAATTGCCAGGAACCGTTGTGAATTGTGAGGAAATACTGTTTCCATCAAGGCGCATATACGATTTTAGATTTGTGTCAGTCACCACATTGACATAGTGATGTTGTGATGCACCTGAATTAAAAGTGCCAAAAGTAACATTGTTGATTTTTTGCTCAATGGGGCTGATGATAACCATCGAAGGGTCGCCATTATTGCCCCCATAATCGGCACTAGTAAAGTACAAAAAAACAGAAGCGGGCTCAGATGTCTCAAGAAACAATGCTGGTGTGCTTGCTGTCATTTCAAATTGGTAGGTTTGTCTCGCATTGATTGTGCTTAACAGGGACCCGTTCTTCCATATCTGGCAGTTATCATTCAGTGCCGTAATTCGCACGATGTCATTACTGCGCATTTTTGAGCCTGTCACCACAAATTGTTTTCCCCAACATCCAATAGGCATGAGTTGCTCTACAATACAATCGGCACAACAATAGTCCCCTGAAGGTATATCAACAATGGGGTTGCCTGAAAAAACTGAAATTTTTTTTGAATCGTCAGCGTGAATAAAGGTTCCGCTCAAATTGTTATTTGCAGCCGAAAGTATCTGGTAGCATTCACCAGCATCCAAAGTCACAGAAAAAGGCTGATTCGCATAATGACCATTTAATGAATTACACGCAAGCGTAATGTTAACCAATGTGTTGTTTTCTGTAGCAATTATGTTAAATTCAGAATATCCATTCGTATAGGTTTGCGATAATAATTCAGATGGATAGGTTTGAATCACATAATCACAGCCCAAGGATTCCGTCGGTAAGACATTTGTAACATCGAAGCTGTAAAACTGGAAATTTGAAGCGTAAAGCGAAATGGAATCTGTTGTTACCACATGTAATCCAATATTGGAAATACAATCAGAACAATATTCATGCACTTGATTAGATGGTAATGTCACTGTCGTTATACGCCCTGGCGATACGCTGAAAGATCTTGACCAATTAGTGTTTGGATTAGTGATAGTACCAGCACATTGTCTAGGACCAGTTACAATAAGTGAAAATGTATGATCATTTTCAATATAAGTAGGTAAAAATGACAGCCAAAAATCTGTTCCCACAGTGCTTTGGGCACATGTCTTTTCAATCGAAAGAAAGCCGCAAATAATGACAAGTAAGATGAATCTTGCCTTTCTTGAATGTATTGAATTGACTGTATTCATAAATCTATCCAAGTTACAGAATCTAAAATTTATTAATTCTTAATTTTCCAATGTTAGTTCTGACTTCTGGAACGCACTGCTCGGATAGAAGGACCGCTGTCACGATGGCCTCCATCACGTATGGAGATTTCTTTTATGGAGATATCTTTCAAATCAAGGTCGAAGTAATAACCATATGCACCACATGGCGGATAGAACGAACTCGACCAAAAATAGCCAGAACTGCCTTCATTGATGATAGTGCCATTGGAGCGGTATCCTGCAGCTGGCATGAAGAGAGTGTTTCCGTTCGGTCCGGTGAGAAGCAAGCCCCACACACCGTTCTGCCTCGTTTTAGATTTAGAACATTTACCCCACAGTTCTTCAAATTCATATTTAGTGGGCATTCGGGCTCCGCCTCCCCAGTTAACTGTGGCGGCATCGTCGCTTGGCTCAAGAACAGTCAGGTGATCGGTATAACCGTTGCAACCGTAAGAGGGACTGCTACAGTATTTAGTCAGTGAATTAACAGAATTGTGGCAACAATACTGATATGTGTTCCAGTTATAGATGCTTTTTGGCTGAGTTTCTGCCCAAGCAAAATGGTCGCCGTATTCATCAATGCTGTTGGCACCCACATTTCTGGTAGCCCAAAGCAGGCCGCTCGGCAAACCAAGGTCGACCCAGTCGTCGCCTTCTGTGTCAAAAGTTACCTCATCGCCATAATAATACTCATTTTCAACCCCAAAACTTATAAAGGCACGTACATGATAAGTGGTGTTAGGTGTTAAATATCTCAAATTACAATGAAACGTGCCCGTTCCAGGACCAGTAAAAACTTGGCTATCATCGATAGTTGGCACACCAGAAGTGTTCCAACAAACGCCACAACGAGTGACATGTGTCAATACGTCTTCTGCAATGATTCCTCCTCCTACTGCAGAGGTTTCTGTAACATCGGTGACGGGCAATGTGGTTACAAAACCTTCGTTAAAAGTTGCAGTGAAATACACCTTGTTTGACAATTCTTTCCCACTATCAGGGTCAACCACCACAGCTGAAACCTCTTGGTCTCCTTGTTCACCTAATGTCCATGATGTGCTTGCCTTATGGTTGTCATCTACTTCTACGTCTTCTTGAACCAACTCTCCATCACCAGAAACCACAGCAAAACGGACAACATATTCAGGATGGATAGAAGATCCGTTATCTGTTTGAGAGGTGACATCTACCTCTAAAGGTATCGGTAGGGTATGATGTGCGAATCCAACCTGATTGTTGCCCCCAACAATGGTAATGGTGGTTTCGGAACAGGGGTTAATTCCACTATGCGAATAATACTCCAAACAAAAGTTGATATCATCTGGCGCTTGAAGATAATAGGTAATACGGACCAATGCGTTGCTGACATCTTTAATTACGTTATATATGCGCAATAATCTGCCTACCGATACCCAATTACTCCACATTCCGTTGTTCATTTCCGGATTCGACAAGAAATTGACTACACCTTGATAGACAATCCCAACAACAGCCATCCCCGAAACCTCATTCCCTATTGTGGTACCTAGAGACCCTCTTAACGCCTGACCAATACAATCTGCAAGGGCATTCAAGGTGTTGTTATCCATCGACATACCTAACAATCCAGCAATATTATTGGCCAGATGGAGATAGAAATCCATAAGACCCTCTGGGTTGTTTCTGGAAAACTCAAAGTTGTAATTCCCTGAATTCCTAATTGTATAGTTTGTAGGGTCGGCCCAATCCATATTTTCATATGTATGGGTAAAAATATCCATAAAACCGTAATCAGCCCTTGTCAGCACCCTAATATTATCACTATGGCCGTTCTCGTCAGTCACCGTTCCATAATAACTTGGTGACAAGACCGTAACCCGCATAGTGACAGTATTATCCTCAGTAATTACCCTCATAGGATAGCTTCCAAGATAATCCGACACGTCACCCCGCCCATTAATGGAATCAAGACCGGCAAGTTCAGAAAGTTCCTCAAAGAAGCCATACAATGCATCCATAATCTCTCTGTTAGTCGTATCAGATACTGGTCGTTTCGCTGCAATGGCCGAGGCCACGCCTTGTTTCAATCCATTGAAATAGGAGTTTGATTCGATGATATCTATCAATTGGTTGTATTCATCTATATTTACAATCGGTCCCAATACAGGATGCATCGTGATCAAAGCCAATGCCGTGCTGTTAGCATCAATAACGATTGAGTTTTCACAAGTTACCCATCCCCTATACAACATATAGATATTAGTATCAGCATCTGTTACGGCAATAAATTGTGGGATGTTGCAATCAGCGACTTCAATGGCAAAGTCTTTTCCGTTTAGGACAACTATGTCGTGCATCGTTTCAACGGATAGGCCGGCAATATCCAAATCCTCACAAATGGATCCATTAATACTAATTGTCGGAATAAGCGTATCATTTTCCCCATTGTTCGGGCCGTCTGTTTTTGAACATCCTATGGCGAGAAATACTGAAATGGTTAGCATTAAAGCTGCTAAAACTTTTGTGTTTTTTTTCATAGGTTTTGCTGCTCGTTTTATCCTGTTGGCTCTTCAGTTTTAAACTTAAACAAATTCTAACTCTTTCCATCGCAAAAATACTTTTTGCCCTACTATTAACATCATTGTAATTGGTCAAAACAATTTACATTTCCGTCAAAAATATTTACGCAAAAGGATTCTCGCTTAATTCATTCACAAGGGTTACGATCCTTTCCGCCTTGTCTGCCGAAAAAAGCCTCGAGGTTAAGGTGAACATCCAATCGCCGAGTTGTGAGGGATGAATTCAGACCACTTTTCAGTTGAACATCATCCAAAAAGTTGTGGTCCAAGGCCTCGGAAATGTCAATCAGTTGTTCAACTCCGATGTCGTAGCGCTCGAAGATGGAGTACACATTGGGCCTTGCGCAGTTGATTCGCTTTGCGAACTCGGTCACGCTCATTTCTTTTTCGTCAAATACCTCCTTAATCAAGGTGCCCGATGTGCATTCTGTGCGGTTTGGCCATAAGCGGTTGTTTTGGATGGATTAAGGCAGCAAATTAATTGATATGGATTCGTTTCGCTTTTAGGGTTGATGTCGTTATTATTTACGATTGTGTCAAAAATTTTTACATCAAAAAAAATGGCGTTGTAGAATTGGCACGAAAAAAGCGTGGAAAATTCCTTGCCTGAACTCCGGGTTACCACACCCTCACTCTCCAACAAGTCTTCCACGCCGTAACAATACGACGCTTTGGAAACTTGTTCTTGAGAGTGTCCCGATGTGACTTGTGGTAAATGGAGTTCAAGAACAGCTTCGAATTGCTATTTTATGTGTTGATATTCTGATGTTTTGCTTACATAGGCTGGGGTTTTTGTTGTTTGGGGACAAAAGTAGACAAAATTTGGATTGGGCAAGGAGGGAAAATGAAAAGAATAGAAAAAAACTGGACTTATAGGTCATTTTGCAGGCTGTGACATGTGCTGAAGCCCAATGGATAAAGGCGATTCCAGCGATTGAAACGTTTCAGGGGCAAAATTGAGGTTCAAAACCTGCCAATGGGTCAAGTTGCAGGCTGCGAC
>JAFRRE010000089.1 GCA_017428285.1 Bacteroidales bacterium
AACAAGAAACAACACTACGGCAAAGCATTGACAATCATTTTGTTTGCACTACGAACCTTGATTGTCGGATTGGTAGTCTTGTTGCTCTTCAACCCGCTGATTCGGCAGAAATTCAGCTCGGTGGAAACGCCAACCATTATCCTTGCCCACGATAATTCTTCGTCCGTCGTCCTTTGCAAGGATTCGGCGTTTTACAAAAAAGATTATCTGACCCAATTTGAGCAGTTTAGGAAAGACTTGAACGCTGATTTCCAAGTCGATGAATACCTTTTCGGTGAAGATGTACGCGATTTCGAGCAGCTCGACTTCTCCGACCAGCTGACGGACTTGTCGTCGCTTATAAAGACCCTGGACCGACGGTATTACAAGCGTAATGTGGGCGCGGTGCTACTCTTCTCCGATGGTATCTACAACCGTGGCTTTGAGCCGGAGTTGGAGGTGGAGAACTTCCCGTATCCTATCCATACCGTTGTTTTGGGTGACACGGTTTCCTATCCCGACCTCGCCATCCGCAACGTGCATTATAATAAGTTGGTGTCGCTTGGTGCGACCTTCCCCATCCGCGTGACCGTCGCTGCCCGCGACTTGGCCGGCCGCAAGGCACAACTGACTCTCAAGGAAAGCGGTCGCCTCATCGAGAAGCGCGACATCGAGATTCCCTCCAATCGCTTTTCCAAGGAAATCGACTTCATGCTTGATGCCACCAAGAAAGGCGTGATGGCAATCGACATCGAGGTGAGCGGCATCGCCGAGGAGGAGCAACTGCTCAATAATGTGCGTCATATCTATGTCGAGGTGCTCGACCAGAAATATAAGCTACTTTGTGTGGCCGCCTCGCCGCATCCCGACTTGGGCGCGTTGCGCAGTGTGCTTAATGACAATTATGAGATGGACTTCTGTTTTGGCAAGGAGACTCTGCCCGAGTTCAGCAATTACGACCTGGTCATCCTACATCAGGTGCCTTCGGCGCGAACGGATTTCAATGCCTTGAAGACACAGTTGGACAAGAACGTGAAACTCCCCGTTTTCTTCATCATTGGCAACGACACCGACCGTGATATGTTAAGCAAATTACAGAATGTCTTTGCCTTGCATTCTGGCGCGACCAACACCCTGATGGATGTCAAGGCGCACCAAAACACGGCCTTCTCGACCTTTACCTTCGATTCGAAGTCGGAGCAACTCATTGCGAAATACCCACCTTTGGCCTTGCCGCATCTGGAAATCAATGCCTTGAAATCGCATGATGACCTGCTTTTGCAAGAGGTGATGGGCATCAAGTCGGGGTTGCCACTGTTGAGCTTTGCTAACGATGGACGCAAGATGGCCTTCCTGTTTGGTACCAACATCTGGCGTTGGAGGCTGTACGAATACTACCAGTCGAAGAACCATGATGTGTTTGATGAGATGTTCTCTAAGTCGCTGAAATACTTGTTGCTGTCGGCCAACGATGGTTCGGCTATCTATGCCAAGGAGACCTATTACAGCAACGAGCCTGTCATCATCACCGCTGAGTTGCGCAACCCAAACAACGAGCTTGTGACCGACCCCGATTTGACCATTCAAATCGAGAACAAGCTGACGGGGGAGACCTATGACTACACCTTCTCGAAGCGCGACCACGACTATGAACTGAATGCTGGCCTACTACCCGAAGGCCTGTATACCTATAAGGTACAAGCGCAGATGGGAGAACGCAAGATCAATGTGAACGGCACCTTCAGTGTGGTGGCCATCGGCATTGAGGCACAGCAGCTTACCGCCGACATCGACCGTATGCGCACTATCGCTCGTCTGACCAACGGAAACTGCTATACCGCACGCGAGTTGCAGCAACTTTTTGCCGATTTGCACAATGATTCGCGCATCACCTCCGTTGAACACCATGAGAGCCGCTTCGAGGACTTGATTCACTCCAAGTGGATTTTCTTCGTCCTCATCGGTTTGGCCGCAGTGGAATGGCTGCTACGGAAGATGTTTGGCAGTTATTAAATCTAAAACAACAATTAAACAATTCAACAATAAACAATTCAACACTATGAAGATTCAAGATCAAGCTGTTGTCACGATGACTTATGTCCTGCGTGAGAACGATGAAAACGGTCCCATCCTTCAGGAGACCACGAAAGAGAATCCCTTTGTGTGCATCTTCGGTATGCACCAGTTGCTGCCCAAGTTTGAAGAGAACTTGATGGGCAAGGAGCCTGGCGACCATTACGCCTTCCACCTGACCCCCGAAGAGGGCTATGGCGAGCGCGATGAGGCCTATGTGATGGACCTCGATAAGAACATGTTCATGCAGAACAATGTGCTGATGGATATGGTGAAAGTCGGTGCCCAGTTGATGATGCAGACCGCTGACGGTCGCCCGATTGCCGGCATCGTCCGCGAAATTGGCGACAACCATGTCAAGATGGACTTCAACCACGACATGGCGGGCAAGCACCTCCATTTCTCAGGCGAGATCCTCGACGTGCGCGAGTCGACCGATGAAGACTTCAACCCTGGCGGTTGCGCTGGTTGCGGTGGTGACTGCGGTGAAGGCGGTTGCGAAGGTTGCGGCGGTGGCTGCAACTGATTTTAATATGCTGTTTGTAGAGACGTAGCGCGCTACGTCTCTACATCATTTTGACAAAACTCTGGGGAAAAATCATGAATTTTGCGATTTTTCCCCAGAGTTTTCTATTTTGTAATGCAAAATGTCGCGTAAAGCGGCACGGCTTTGATGCTGTTGTCGAAACCGAAATGCTTTTGTGATATTCTTATCGAATAAGGTGCATTGTATTTCTTTGCAAACAAATTCATGCTGATTGCCTTGTTCCGTTTGCCTTTCTTGACTTCCACGGGAATGATGTCGGTGCCGAGTTGCAGCACGAAATCCACTTCGGCAGTGTTGTCGTTTTTCCAGTAGTAAAGCGGAATTTGGTTGGCTTTAAATTGTTGTGCCACATAGTTTTCGGCCAACGCGCCCAAGAAACTGTTGTCTTGCTCGATGGTGGACAGCACGGTCTGGTAGGCAAGCCCCGACTTCATGGTGAGCAGACCCACATCGGCCATATAGAGTTTGAAGTCAGAGAGATCGGCAT
>JAFRRE010000090.1 GCA_017428285.1 Bacteroidales bacterium
GTTGTGCATTTGTTTCAAGGTACTCACATAGCCTTCACCACCCAAACGGAAATGATTGCCAAGATGATAACGGAGCACTCCGCCGAGGCCGAAGGTCATTCCTTCCGCTTTATGGTTTAAGGCGGATAAGTCGCCATGCAGATAACCCGTGTGTACCATCATGCCACCGTCGAAACGCTGGTGGTTTTGGGCTTGGTTTTGTGAGAACGGGATGATGATCAACAGAAATAAAACAATATATTTCATCAGTTTTTTCATTTCTTTCCTTTCAGAATCGCCGATCCGCTCAGTCCCATCCATTTGGCTTCCCATGGGGTCATAAACATGCCGTTGGTGGTGTCAATGAGTTCAACCTCTGCATAGCCCATGCCTTTCAGTTTCTTGACAAAAGCCTGCATGTCGCCATATTTGAATCGGGAGAAAATGTCATGAATGGCGAAGGTGCCGCCTTTCTTCAACACACGCAGGGTTTCCAACAAAATGGCTACCGCAGCCCACATCGAGGCCTTTGCTGCCTTCAGGAAGGGTGACATACATGGCAATGCCGTCAATGATCTGTTTCGACATCTGACGCTTGCCGTTGTAGGAGAAGGCACGATGCAACAGCCACATCCATAGTGTCACCAAAGCCAGCACGATGGCAAGCACAAGGAAAACGATTTTCAGGACAGTCTTCAGCGTTCCGGCGGCAAGCAGTCCGCTCACGCCAAAGACCAGGAACAATATCAGGCATGCTACCGCGCCGCCCATAGTCCCAAGGATCATGCCTTTAGGCATCCAGTTTTTGTAGTTGGGTTTCGTTTTCTTTAATGCTGTTTTCATAGGTTTCTTTTAGTTGTTTGACACTGCAAAGTAATGGCCATTTCAAAAACCGTGAAATCCCAATTGATGGGTAATGTCAAGGGGTCTTATCCCAAGTTTCGATGATGTTTGAAAAAAACGCCGAAAAGGTCAAGAAAACTGTAAGATGAAAATAGTAAGTAACAGCAACTCGATCTCACGCATAATGATACCGCTCTTTGTGCTTTTTGAGCATAGCAACAGACAAAACCAAGGTGCGCACTGTGAAGATAGTGGGCAGCGTGAAGCGCAGCAGCTTGCAGTAGCCGAAATGATCTGAGAGGGTGATGGCGGGCATGGTGATTTTTTATCTAAACAAATCATCCATCGTTACCTCTGACTGGACAATCCCGCTGTGAATATTTCTGGCGACACCATAGGTTGTGATAAAAGTATGAACGACTGCCTTCTTTGTCTTTGTCACTGTGCGGAAAAGTGAAGCCCTGTTTCGTAGTTTCTCTTCATAGTCAGTAGTTAATGCGTATTTGTCCGTGGCATATTTGACCTCGCAAATATTGATAACTTCATCGGCGCGGTCGATGAGCAAATCTATCTGTCCACCTCTCCATGTTGTTCCGTCCTTATCGGTAAACGGCAAGCACAACCATGAGTGAATATTACAGATGATACCGTTGATGCCAAGAGCCGCTTTAATCTGTGGAATGTGATGGAGACACACCTGCTCAAAGGCATAGCCGCTCCAAGAGGTCGCCTGTCCCTTGCCAGCAAGTTTGCTCCAGAGATGCTCGTCCTGTCCGCTGTGGTTCTCGACAAACTTGATATAGAAGAGCGAGAACAAGTCCGTCAGTTGATACATTGCATCACGCTCTGTTTTTCCAATGGCGGTATATTTGCGTACGAAGTCGCACTTGGTCAGGTTATCAAGCACCTCCGTTAAAGTTCCCCCTTCCTGTAGCTTTAGTTCTTTGAGGATTTCCTGCCGTGTTAGCCCTTTCAGCTTTGTGGCCAGTATGGTGACGACATTTTTGTAAATTTTCGATTCCTTGAAAAGCGATCGAAACAGGAAGTCAAACTCCTCTCGCAGCGGAGCACCCTGCCTGAAGAACAGGTCGTCGATGCACACATCCAAGGGCGTGTTCTTGGCCAGCATGTCGAGATAATAAGGTATTCCTCCTAATACCATATAAGCTTTGACCAACTGATGGCGATTGATTTCAATTCCCTTGACTTCCTTCAGGAATCGTTCCGTTTCAGCGAGACTGAACGGTGCAAGCCTAATGGGGCGGCACACTCGCCCATAGATACCACCTTTGTTGCCGATGAACTTCGACAGCATCCATGTAGTAGCAGATCCACACACAAACAGTTTAAGATTCTTTTTTGTAGAAGCCCAATCGTTCCAGAACTGGCTGAAGGCGGCAAGGAAATTACTCTTTGGCGTGTCCATCCATGGAATCTCATCCAAAAACACGATGGTTTTATCTTTCTGTAGTGTGTTCAGATAGTCACGTAGTGCGTCGAAAGCCTCAAACCAGTCCTTCGGTCGTTTTACTTTCTTGCCTGAATACCTTTCAAGGTATTTCTTGAACTGTGCCAGATGGACCGCCCGCGTCACCTCGAACAACCCTGAAAATGCAAAGTCGAACTTGTTTTCAAATATGCTTTTCACCAAATAAGTCTTTCCCACGCGTCTGCGGCCATACACCGCAATGAGTTCTGCTTTGTCGCTGTCAAGATACTCTTTGATGAGTTTTTGCTCATACTCGCGCCCGATGATGTTATATTCGTTCATTCTCTATACTATTTATTGGGCGCAAAGATACAGCTTTTTTGGGAAAAATACATCGATACTTACTCCTTATCTATATCTTTTTACATACTTACGGAGAAATTATCGCTTATTTCTTCTCCTTAACTATGTATTTTAATCCACTTAAGGAGTCATTATCTTGATAATAGAATCTTTCCTCCACTTCCATAAGGCCTATACGCCAAGTGAGGCCACCAAGGCGCTACCGCCCGTGCCCAACATCGAGCCTACCACACCTACCAGAAAAAGGAACGGCATCATCAGGTTGACGGCGGCAAAGGGCGTTTTGCCCACGAAGTTGGAGACAAAGACACCGTCCACCACGCTGTAGATGGAGGTGAAGATCATCGTGGCGATGGTGGGCAGCGTGAAGCGCAGCAGCTTGCGATAGCCGAAATGGTCGGAGAGGGTGATGGTCATAACGGTTGGTTTTATTGGCACAACGCCTTATAAAGATTGATTTTCCCTTGTTGCAGTTCAAGCCAGTCTGCGGTCTGTTGCAGCTGTGCGTCGAGCCAGGCACTTTGGGCGATGAGCACCTCCAAATAGCTGGTGTTGGCATACTGCATGGTCAAGCGGCTGTTCTCGTAGGCTCGTTGGGAGGCTTCCACCTGCTTGGTGCGTGCCTCCTCGCGGGTGCTGCAAGCCCGACAGTCGGCCAGTGCATCACGCACCTCACCACCTGCCACGAGCAAGGCCTTCTCGAAGGCAATCTGCGCCTGCTCCTGTCGCGACTGTGCCACTTTCAGGTTGGCTTTCAGTCGCCCTTGGGAGAACAAGGGCTGCGTCAGCGAGCTGATGGCATTGAGCAGTATCTGATAGGGATTGATGGTCACGCCGTTGTTGGTCCATCCGGCACTCCCGCTGATGCTTACATACTCTTGCAACGTCAAAAACTAATAGTAGTAAGACAAAATAAACTAATAAATGCAGCTGCAATTATTGGAATTCTGCAACAAAAAGCGGAGTGTTTTTGTTGCTTTTTATGATATGTATTTTGTTGATATAGAAAAATATTTGTACTTTGCAGCGTCAAAAACTAATATTAGCAATACAAAATATACTAATGTTAGTAAAGCAAAATAAACTAATAACAGCGGCGCAAAATATACTAATATGGCAATAATACAAGAGAAATTGGCTGAGTCTTTGGCAGTGTTGAAGGCATATCAGGAAGCCCATGGGGATAATCTGGTGATTCATGGAGCGGATACGCTGGGACGGACACATACAGAACGGTTGGTGAACAGCGGATACCTTCAGATGGTCATGAAGGGATGGTATATCCCGTCATCGCCAGGGAACGAGGGTGATTCCACGGTGTGGTATGTGTCGTACTGGCATTTCATTACGGCTTATTTGGACAAACGATTCAACGAGGCTTGGTGTCTGTCGCCAAAGTTGTCACTCTATTTCCACAGCGGTAAGACGGTGATTCCCAAACAATTGATTGTGCGCTGCGAGAACGGAACAAACAACATCCTGCAACTGCCTTTCGGGACTTCGCTGGTCGATATCAAGGCAAGCCTTCCGCCAGAGGTGGTACGGGAGCCGCGTTATGGTGTGCGTTTGTATCCCATGGAATATGCCTTGCTGATGGTAGGGCCTGATTATTATCGTCGTGATGCGTTGGAGGCGAGGACATGTCTGGCCAGTCTGCGGGATATATCGCCGTTAGTATCGGCGGCCATTGACGGAGGACACACTACCCGAGCAGGACGCGTGGCAGGGGCACTACGTTCCATCGGCAGGGAGGAGATGGCGGATGAGTTGCTGCGCATGATGCGTCAGGTGGGACATACGGTGACGGAGGAGAATCCTTTTGAGGAGAATGTGCGCATGAAGACATTTGCGGTGTCGCCATACGTATCGCGCATCCGTCTGATGTGGATGCAGATGCGTGAGGTGGTGCTGGCGACGTTGAAAGTGAAGCCAATACAGCAAGATGCGGCATCGGTGCTAGAAATGATGGATGCGACGTATGTGAAGGACAGCTACAACTCCTTGTCGATTGAGGGCTATAAGATTACGGAAGGTCTGCTGGAGCGTGTTCGCAGTGGCAACTGGGATCCTGAGAAAGATGAAGAGGATACGGAGCGCAAAAATGCACTGGCTGCCCGAGGTTATTATCAGGCGTATGAACTACTGAAACAAGGCGTGGTTGACTGTTTATCAGGACAAGAACCTGCTCAGTTGTATGTGAAAAGGCACCAAGAATGGCACTTCCAGTTATTTGAGCCGTGCATACGAGCGGGTATTGTGAAGGCCGCGGATTTGTTGGGGTATCGCAGGCATCAGGTGTATATCAAGAATTCAATGCATACACCGTTGAATCCAGATGCCGTGTTGGATGCGATGAGTGCTTTGTCGGATTTGATGATGGAAGAGGAAAATGCGTTGGTGCGTGCGGTTTTAGGGCATTTCTTCTTCGTCTATATCCATCCGTATATGGACGGTAATGGGCGCACGGCGCGTTTTGTGATGAACAGCCAATTGGTTACGGCGGGCTATTCATGGGTGGTGGTTCCCGTGGAACGCAGACAGGAGTATATGGCGGCATTAGAGCAGGCAAGTGTGGAGGGGAATATTGAAGGGTTTGTGAGGTTTATAGGGAGGGTGATGTAACCAAGACCTTTCAATTCTTATATTTTCCCAGTCTGTTGGTATGAATTAAAAATAATAATCAGCCCATTGACAATCAATATGATAAATCCAATAAACGCATATTTTATAAATATTGTTTTCGGAATCTCGCCCAATTCGTTTTTTTCTATTTTTGCAATTGTGTGCTAGGCTATGTTGTGGCTTTGGCAAACGAGCATGGAGGGAAAAGAATATGCCCCAAGCGAACGTGGTGCTTGAATACAGAACCAGCCGCAGCCAGATACGTTACAGCGCACGTGTGGAGTATCGTCTGCCGCTGTTCTTGGCCATCGACAAAATCTGGGAATATATCAATCAACCCGCTTGCAACCCTTTGTTGCACATAAATGATCTGCCTGCTATTCTTGATTGTCGAGCCTTCAACGAAGAAACCGTCCGTGAGGCAGTAATCAACGCCATGATTCACAGAAGCCTTCAGATTGGTTCTGACATTTTTATCCGTTTCTATCCCGACATGCTGGAAATCTCAAATCCAGGTGGCTTCCCGTATGGTGTGAATATTGGTAACCTTTTGACGGTCAATAGTTCGCCTCGCAGTCGTCTAATGGCGGAAGTGATAGAAAAGACAGGTCTGATGGAGCGGAGTGGACAAGGTGTGGATATGATGTGTGCTAATTGTGTGAAAGAAGGCAAACCATTGCCCGACTATAGTGCTTCTGACGACTACCAAGTCAATTTGCGGTTGTATGGTGTGATTCCCGAGGAGACGTTTTTATCTATTTACACATGAAATTATGCGTAATTCAGAAATAAACGACCAACTAAATGCATTTGACTGGGTTACTTTACACCATGTATTGAACGGCAAGGCGGAAGCAGGATTTGGGGAGAGTCTTGAAAAACTTGAGAAGTTGGGGTTAGTCGATCAAGATTCATATTTTAGGTATGTGCTATCTCCAGCATACGTA
>JAFRRE010000091.1 GCA_017428285.1 Bacteroidales bacterium
AACATACATGCCTCGTTGGATGCTTTTGTCTCTACACCGGACTATCACATCAAGCAGGGCTTTGTGTTATCAAACGAACGAGAAGTCACACAAAACGGGAAAGTGACTTACCTTCCCGTTTATTTTGTCATGTTTTTTATTCCCTCAACGCCACCTGAAAAGGTGATAGTGTGAATTTTAGTGCAAGCACTTTCGATGGCTTGGGAGTAACTATGAAGTTTGTTTAGAACCGATGCTCATAACCCACCGAAAGAAGGGTACTTATGAAACCGTCATTCCAAAAAGAGAATTTGCCTCCTTTGGCCCTTCCGGTATAACAACCTAGGCTTTTTGAGAACTAAATAATTCCATTCAAATCAATTGTTGACAGGAGCGCCGTTGCCGAAACCGTTTGTCTTCTCGGGGAGGGTTTCCGTAGGTTGATCAAGCACTCGACCCTTGATGCGCAGCACCACAGTGGGGTTCTTGATGGCGTTAGAGGTAACCGTAACAGTCTTGTTGAAACTGCCGCAACGGCTGGTCCTATAAGTCACCTTGATGACTTCCGACTTGCCGGGGAGGACAGGCTCGCTAGGCCAGGAAGGAACGGTACATCCGCAACTCGACTTGGGCTTTTGAATCAGCAGGGGCGCGTCGCCCGTGTTGGTGAAACGGAACTCACATTCGCCATTGCCGTTGTAAGGCACATCGCCGTAGTCGTGGACGATTTCCTCAAATTCGATTTCGGGACCGCTTTGGGTCTTTGCGTCTTGCGCCTTGGCCGCTCCTGCCATAAGGAGCATGATGCCAAGCAGATAAATGACTTTCTTCATTGCTTTTGATTTTAAGATGGTGAATAAATAGAGATTTGTGTTTTAAGTAAGTGTTCAGAATTATTACTATACAGTTATTCTTTTGACACGGGACACGGGACTTCGGGACACGAGACAAGCCAATGTCTCGCGTCTCGCGTCTCGTGTCTCGCCGTCTCGCGTCAATATGTAAACTCAACATGCTCATCTAATTTGAAATGATGCTGCGAAACTACCGCCTTTGTCAAGCGGTCGGACAGTCATTCCAAACAATTCCGAGTTATAAAAATTGTAAAATACTGGAAACTAATACGATAGTTCAATGCCCATTCCGATCATTTTTTTGAAATGGTCCAAGGTATTTTACCCTTCCTCCATCTTTTTCCTCCGTCTTCCGCGCAGTTTGTCCACCATATTGACGGTGGTTCCAAGGTAATCCGCTTCCTCCTGGCGCGAGAGTTTGAAATAAGAAAGGATATAGGACTTCCGCTCGTCCTCGTCCAAATCGGGATACTTCTGCTGAAGGGTTGCTGTAAGGTCGGGATAGAGTTGGTCAACCACTTCCAGCATGGCTTTCCAATGGTCTTTGTCGTCATAAACGGAGGTCTCCAAATCCTTGAGAAGATTGGCTTTTTTGTTGCTGTTCAGATAATTGTCCAACAACAACATGATACGCTGTTCCTTCATCAAGGCCTCCGAAAGGCGGTCGGCATAATCCTGCTGGATTTGCTCATGCTCGGCGTGTTTTTGCGCCAAATCTTTGTTCTGCTGCTTGAAGTGGAACAGCTCGGCACTGATTTCGGCTTCGCGTTTACGCCTCCGTGCCAAACGGATTTGCGAAACCAACAACGCTGCCAAAACCAAAGTCGCTACCAAACTGACGATGACGATGATGCGCTGCTTGATGATGATTTTACGGTTCAATTCGTTCCGCATCACTTCGCTGTCGTATTTATGGCTGATAAGCGCAAGATTGTTCTCCTGTTGCTCTATTTCTCTTAGATTGTTGCCTTCTTCGTACAAACATCCATATTTGCAAGCGGTTTCATAATCGCCGAGTTCTTCGGCAAAGTCGGACAAGACACCGTAATAGAACCAAGTATCCTCGTTAGGCTCAGTTTGGGACACAAGTTCCTCCAAACGGCTGTAATAATAATCAGCCGAATCCAAGTTGCCTGACTCATAAAAGATGTTCCCCATGTCATGATAATAATACATCAGCAAGTTGTCGTCAGCATCTGCAATTGAAGCTTGCCAATACTGGCTTAGGTAGTCGGCCGACTTTTCGTAATCCCCAGCATTGAAATACATGACATGAAAGGCCGACAAGCAGTCGCGCTTTGCTTCCAATGACCCGCTTTGTTCGGCATACTCTAGGGCCTGATCCAAATAATATGCTGAACTATCAAATTGTCCATGGTACTGATAGAAATCGCCCAACTCCCTCAATGCCTCGGCTCGGTCGGCATAGTCTTCGCCAAAGCCCTTGGCAGCAGCCTTCAGCAACAAAACAACCTCTTCTTTGTCAGCATAGTAGCCCAAGCATTGCGCAATACGATACCGTGCATGAGCCACCGTCAGAGTTTGATTCGCCATAAGGCCGTAATGCTCCGCTTCTTTAAACAAGCGCATGGCCTCCACCTTATTGCCTGAATCCAACTGAATACGAGCGTTTTCCAAGGCATCTTGGGCAGTTTGCTTCACATCACGGGATGTAGGATGGCAAGCCGCCAACATGGTAACAAGGAAAGACAAAACCAGATGATGCAGTTTCATGGGGACAAAAATAAACAAGATCTCGTTTCAGCTTCACAAAACTACCACTTTCGACAAGCGGTTGAAAGGGCAGTCCAAACTTTTTCATGGTTTTTGAAATGTAATAATTTGTGAATGAATTAGTTGAAAGTTTGTTCGTTCCAAACTTTTTTCGGTGAAAGTTCAAGGATTTTGGATTAAAATGTTGGTTATGGACAGCATTTTCTGAAGAAAAGTGTTGCTAAAAAAGCATCGGCAAACTCTCCAAGGTCCTTTGCCTTTACGCGGGTTTTTAATTCTTCCAGAATCCCCTCGAAAGCAAAGTAATCAGCGAGAACAGTTCCACCCTGCCAAGGATCATCATAAGCATGAGTATCCATTTGGAGGCCAAGGGGAAAGCAACATACGAGCCGCCTGGTCCCACCTGCCCAATACCCGTGCCTACATTGCTCAAAGTGGCTATCGACGCGCCTATGGCGGTGTTGAAGTCAGTCCCCGTGAAGAGCAAAACGACGACCCCAATGAGGAAAACGAGAAAATAGATGAAAATGAAAGATACATTCTTATAAACACCGCTGGTCGAGATGGACTTCCCGTTGACTTTCACGGGTAGCACGGCATTGGGGTGGATGATACGCTTCAACTCCAACACTGAGTTTTTAACGAAAATCAGATGACGGAAGATCTTGACACCGCCAGCCGTAGAACCCGAGCAACCACCGATGAACATCAACAAGAACAAGATAATCCATAGGAAAACAGGCCATGCTGTATAATCGCTAACGAAAAAGCCTGTGGTGGTGAAGGCGGAGATGACGCTGAAGAACGATTCGCGGAAGGCGGTGCCAAAGCTCTTGTTGCAACCAAACAGCAGTACCAGACCGATACCGATACCTAAGAAAATGGTATAAAGCAAGAAAGTCTTGAACTCTTGGTTTTTCAGTATGGCGAACGACTTCCAGCTCATCGAAAGCAAGAGTAACGAGAAATTGCAGCCCGACAGTACCATAAAGACACTAACCACAACTTGGGAATAGTTGGAAAAGGCACCGAGACTCTCTGTCCGTGTGGAGAAGCCGCCCGAGCTGATGGTACTCATCGAATGGCAGAGTGCATCATAGAAGTCCATGTCGCCGAAATAGAGTAGTACGGTTTCCAGCAGGGTGAAAAACAGATACATTCCCCAAATACGCCTCACGGTATGCATAATGCGGGGATGCAACTTGTCGTAGTTGATGCCATTGATTTCGGCCACAAAGAGTTGCATGCCACTCATGCTTAGATAAGGCAAGATGGCGATGGTGAATACGATGATGGCCAAGCCACCAATCCATTGCGTCATGCTGCGCCAGAGGAGGATGTCTTTCGGGATAGATTCGATGCGGGTGAGGATGGTGGATCCCGTGGTGGTGAAGCCCGACAAGGCCTCGAAGAAGCCATCCGTGAAGTTGGGCACACTCTTGCTGAGCAAGAATGGCATGGCTCCGAAGAGTGAGAGCACGAGCCAAGAGATGCAGACAACATATACGCCGTCGCGTGAACTGGTCTTGTCGTTTTTGTGGTTGCGCGTGGCAATGAGCAGGATGAAACCTGTCAGCAGGGTGATGAGAGCCGAGAAGGGCATACTGAAGGCATACAGCCCGTGGTGGAGATAAGTCACGGGGAGCACCGTCAGCATGAAGAGGCCTTCGATGAGGAGCAACTGGCCTTCAATGCGGAGGACTAAAGGATGGTTTATTTTAGTTTTCCACTTCATCGTTGTATTTTGTCACAAAACCTACAAAACCAGCAAAACTTTCTCTCCTAATAGTATAAAAACAAGCAATGTCACCCAACCGGGATGCCATTGCCAACGCGCCTTGTGGCGCATGACTAACCTGCAAAGGCTTTTGGGCATCCTTTAGGATGCGTTGGAAAGGAGCCGGTTGGCGACTTTCTTTACTCAACAAACGGTTTTGAAAGTTTTGTCTGTTTTGTGATGCCATAACATTAATGGAATAAGCGTTCAACAGCGGGGATGCCGGCAGGCAGAGCCAGCACCACCACTTGGTCGTCGGTCTCGATTTGGAAGTCGTCGGTGGCAATGAAGCTCTCCCCATCGCGAGTGATGCCGCAGATGATGGCATCGGTAGGCATGGCCAGCTGCCCGATGGGCTTGCGCGTGACCGCCGAGCCCGCCCTAACTTCAAACTCCACAATGTCGGCATCGATTCCGCTGAGGCTCTTCAGCGTGGAGACCTTGGCGCCTAAGGTGTATTTCACCATGTAGCTGGCCGCGATGAGTTTCTTGTTGATGATGGAGTCGATGCCAATGTTCTGCGAGATGTCGATGTAATCGATGTTCTCAACAAGGGCGATGGTCTTCTTCACGCCGAACGACTTGGCCTGAAGGCAAGTCAAGATGTTGGTTTCGGTGTTGTCAGTGACGGCAATGAAGGCATCCATGTCCTTGATGCCCTCGTCCTCAAGCAGGTCGAGGTTTCGGGCATCGGCATTGACGACCAAAGCCTCCGAGAGGTAGTTGGTCAAGTCCATGCAGCGCTCCTTGTCGATTTCCAAAATCTTGATGTTCAGCTCTTTCTCAAGGCGTTTGGCGGTAATTCTTCCCACACGGCCTCCACCCACGATCATCACATTGTGGACATTGATTTGTTTCTTGCCGCTCAGTTTGATGATGTCCTTGATGGCGTGTGGCTTGGTGACCACATACACCATGTCGGCCACTTGGAAGACCTCATCGCCTTGAGGAACGAAAGTATTTTGTCGACGGTGAATGGCAGCAATACGGAACTCGATATGTTCATACTGGTTGATGACCTCGTCGACCGTCTTGCCAAGGATTTCGGCCTCGGGTTCCAGTTTCACCATGAAGAGTTGGAGGTTACCTCCTGCGAAGTCGTAGGTCTCCGAGGAAGCGTTTTTCTTCAGCAATGAGATGATTTCCTGTGCGGCAATGTCTTCGGGCGAGAGCAAGCCATCAATGCCCAAATCTTGGTACATGCGCCACACTTCTGGGCTCAGGTTCTCCATCGTGTTGACGCGCGCAATGACTTGTTTGGCACCCAATTTCTTGGCGATGATGCCTGTCAGCAGGTTGATATGCTCATCGTGGAGCACGGCAATCATAAGGTCGGCTTTTTTCACATTGGCGCGTTGCAGCACGGCGGTCGAGGTGGAGTCGCCCGTGATGGTCATCAAGTCGCTGTGCGATTCCATCATTTTCAGCAGTTCCTCATGCGGGTCCACGATGGTGATATTGTGGTTGCTGCGTACCAAGGCTTCCGCCAAGTGCATGCCTACTTCTCCGTCTCCGGCTATTATGATATTCATTTCATTTCACTTTATAAAAGTGCAAATGTAGGCAAATAATTGAATATGTTGCAGCTTTTTTCTCGTTTTCTATTACAAGGTTATTTCTTCGTTGTCCTTGGCGTGTTATATTCTTGCATTATTCTTCCAACGGCAAGGCATACCACAATGTGTCCACTGTATGACCTGCAACGATACCGTATCCACCTTTCACATTGGAATAGGTCTGGATGGGTTCGGCAAATAACTGCATGGACATATCGCCTTGGTCGCAGGTGAACAAATAGTTGTAGTATTCTTTTGAGAGATGTTCCAAAGTAATGCCTATGCGGAAAAAGTCCAAGTTGGCGACTTCGTTTTTCCGAATCGAAATATTGAATGGCATCTTGAGTTGGTAGGACTTTCCATCGAAAAGCACGTCAGTAAATACCCCTTCGGGTCTCAGGTCTAAATCGCTGAAATCCACATATTCGTTGTCCCCTACTATTGCAGAACTAAAAATTGGATCGTTGTACTCTGCATAGTACGAAATGTAATTCACTCCATCATCATACTGGCTTCCTCTATTGGCATGAATCCGGAAGAAATCTGTCTGTCCAGGTTTTGGGTCGGTAATTTCGATGGTTAACTCTAAATCACAGTAAATATATAGGACGGTGTCTTCTTCGTGTTCAAATTCATTATACCAAGGTGAATACTCCGATGTCCAATCTTTGATTTTACTATCGGTGACCGCACATAGCAAAGCATTCGGTAGTGGGCTTGTTTCGGCCTCCACATCATCAAAACCATTAGCCGAAGCCGCAATTTTGATGATGTCGCCCACAGCAGGACAATAATCATAAGTATAGACTTTCCTGATATGGCCAAGATTTGGGTCGTTTGGGTCCCAAATGTCGTAGCTGACCACGGTGTCATTATGTGGAGTCATCTCGCCAAGTAAGTTGCCATTCACATAGAGCGTGGCCACAAGGTCATCAGGGGCAGTAGTGTTGGCATGGTTGTCCAAGAAAAAGAAACTCTTACTGATGGCAGCATTGACGGGTTGTCCAGGCTCCATGAGGCTGTTGATCACCAATTTCGGGTCGGTCTGCTCACCGTTGAATTCGATTTCTTTCTCGCAGGATGTGAGGAGTACTGCAGTAACGATGGTTATTAAGGTTAGAAGGTTGGTTTTCATTGTTGTATTTTGTTTTCTTGACTATGGCCAATGGCTATTGACTATGACCGCTTTATTAAAATTGTAAGCGTTTCTATTATCAAAAAGCGGTCATTGTCATAGGCCATAAGCCATGGTCGAATTAGAATTTATAACTATAACTCACCGACGGAATAATCGGGAACAAACTCGCCTGCATCAGCACTTTCTTTTCCGTTAGCGTGGCCTCATCCCATTTATAATCAGTGTAGATGATGAAGGGGTTGTTGTGGTTGTATGCATTGTAGACGCTGATGTTCCAAGTACGGGTGCCATATTTCTTTTGCTTGTGGAAGTTCATACCCACATCCAAACGGTGGTAGCTGCCCAAGCGGAAGTTGTTGCGTTCCAAGGCGTTGATAGAATAGATGTTGCCCCATTCATCGAGCAGGCCTTCGTAAACCTGTGTGCCAAGCGTGCCGCAGTTGCCGCTGCTGAAGACCCATGTGCCGCTGAGGTCGAAACGGTCGCTGAACTTATGCTGCACGGTAATGCTGAGGTCGTGACGGCGGTCGTATTTGGCGGGAAACACCTTCCCTTGGTTGAGGACCATACCTTCACGGTCGAACTGTCGCTTGGCGTGTGCCCAGGTGTAGCCGACCCAGCCCGTTGTCTTGCCGAAGCTGCGTTGCACAAGCAACTCTACACCGTAGGCCCAGCCTTTGCCCATACAGACTTTTTCATCCCAGCGCTCCGAAGAGCCGAAGAATGAGGCTCCGTCTTTGTATTCCAAGAGGTTATCCATGGATTTGTAGTAGCCTTCTACGGAGATGTCGAACAGGCGAGGCAATTCATAGAAAGCTCCGAGTGACACCTGATGGGCATTCATTGGCACGATGTTGGCCGTGACGGGCACCCAAAGGTCGGTGGGCAGGCTGAGGCTGCTGTTGGAGAGCAAGTGAACATACTGCGTCATATAGGCATAGCCCGCCTTGAGTGAGAGGTTGGAAGCCAGCATCACGCTGGTGCTGAGGCGCGGCTGCACGCTTTGGTAGGTTTTGCCCTCGACGGTGAAGGTGGAGTAATGCACACCTGCGTTCACGCGGAAGATGTCACCAAAAGTCATGTTGTCTTCGGCATAAAGGGCGGTCTCGTGGGCAAACACCTTGGGCGAACCTGCCGTAGTGTCCACCTCGGTCTCGTTGCCTGCAACAACCTTCATTGCCTGCACTTCTGGACGGAACATATGGTAGGTGTAGTTGCCGCCGAAGCGGATTTCGTGGTTGGGCAGGGGCGTATAGTCGAAGTCGACTTTGGCCGTCAGGTCGTTGATGCCCGACTTATAGGCCATGTTGAATTCATCTTTGATGGTGGCGGTGCTTTCTTGATAATGATAAACATTCTCTTCCGTGATACCCATACCAAGGTTGTGGCGGTATTGAGTGTAGTTGACCGAGGCATCCATGAAGAGCTGTTGCGAAATGACATGGTTCCAACGCAGGGCAGCTACTTTGTTGCCCCATTTCCAGTCCATGTTGAGGTAGTTTTGATATTGGACTTCACCATAAGCGTAGTCTTTGTTTTTTATGCCGAGGTAGATGGCGTCGTCGCCCGAGTAGAAACTCAGATAGAGTCGGTCCTTGTCGGAGATCTTCCAGTTGAGTTTGCCGTTGAAGTCGTAGAAATAATAGCCAGCCTTCAGCTTGTTGATTTCCTCCAGTTGCGACTTGGCAATCCAGAGGGCGGGTTTCATCAGCAAGTCGCTGTAGGTGCGGCGGAAGGAAAGGTTGAATGAGAGCTTGTCTTTCAAGATAGGACCTTCCAAATTGAGCTTCGATGAAATCAGGCCCACGCTTACATTACCGTGGTATTGCTGCATGTCGCCTTCCTTCATGCGTATGTCGACCACCGATGAGAGGCGACCACCGAAATGTGCCGGGAAGCTACCTTTGTATAAGGTAACATTTTTAAGGGCGTCAGGATTGAAGACGGAGAAAAAGCCCATCATGTGGTTGACATTGTAGACAGGCACGCCGTCGAGCAAAAGCAGGTTCTCATCGGGACCGCCGCCGCGCACATACATGCCTGCCGAGCCTTCCGATCCGTTTTGCACACCAGGCAACAATTGGATGGCTTTCAGCACATCGGCCTCGCCAAATAGGGTAGGGATGCTCTTGATTTGCTGCACGGGCAACTCCACCACGCTCATCTGTGGGCTGCGGGCACTCACTGTGGCGCGCGTGCCTTCTACCACCACCTCATCCAAGGTCGTATTGGTCTCAAGAGCGAAGTTGAGGCTGATATTCTCTTTCAAATCAAGAGCTTTGTTCTGTTGTGTGTAGCCTACATAAGAAATTTGAAGGTCGACTTGACCTTGGTTCAAGGTTAGGGTATAGAAGCCGTAACTATTGGTGGCACAGCCTTTCCCTGAATTTTTGTCGACAATGGTTGCTCCGATGAGAGTTTCCTTGCTGGCAGCATCCATCACATAGCCGCTGATGGTGCGTTTCTGCGCAAGAACTGACGCACAAACCAGCATCAAACCGATGATGATGAGCCATTTGTGAATAAACAAAGGTTTCATAAATCAAAGTTTAATAAGTCAATATGCCACTTTAACGGCACTGATTCTTGTTTATTGCCGAGAAAATGATTTTTTGTATGACAATATGAATGCCTTGTGAGGTATAAGTGTGTTCATGGAACTATTCACCAAATATCCGACCAAGTCACCGAAATCACATGGTTGGTGGATTTCGCGCCTTCCTTGAAGACATTGGCCATGCCGAAGGTGTAGCGCACCTCGACATACCAATAACTCAATGCAGCAGTTAGGCCATAATCTATGCGGTTGAAACTGCCCAATTCCCAAGGGGTTATGTACTGCTGTTTCTTCTTGCCTTTCACTTCCATAATGTTGTTGCCGCCTATGCAAAAACCGATTTGCGGTCCGATGCGCAGTCGTGGAATCATGGATTCATCCTCATCGTTTTCGTTCCATTTGCGTAGATAGATGTTGAGCAGCAGCGGCACATTGATGTAGTGTGATTTTTCCTTGTAGTGGATGGTATTATTGTTTTCAATCAAGCCTTTCTTGGAACTTGTGCCTTGCCGTGAATAAATTATATCGATTTCGGCACCTATAATGCTACGCTCGGGAATGAGCGCGATGCGAACTCCGCCAGTGAAATCGGTGCGGAAGGTGGTGCTGTCGTTGCCGCTGATCTTCATGGTGGAGAAAGTCGGGCCAAGCATTAGGCCACCGCCGATGCGCTGAGCCATCACGGAACCGGTACCGATGAGCCAAAAGAGAAACAGTATGAGCAGTTTTTTGTCTTTCATAGATTGCAAAAGTACGTCATTTTTTGGAAACGGTATTCTTTTTCTCAAAAAACAATAGAACAATTGTTTAGGAGATTTGTGGAAATAGGTCGAAAAAAGCGTACCTTTGCACGAGAATCAGAAAACTAATGAATCCGATAGCCCTCCGATTACTCAACCAGCAGCTCATCAGCCCGCAGTTTGACAAGCCCGAAGCGGTGGTCAGCCACATGGGTGCGATGCAGGCGCAGGAATACCGCCTGATGCGCTGGGCGGTGGCGATGCGGACCAAGAAACCTTCAGCCAAAGCCTTCAAGAAAGCTTTCGACAGCGGGCAGATCATCCGTCTGCACCTGATGCGCGGCACTTGGCAACTCGTGTCGGCCGAGGACTATTGGCCCTTGCTCGAACTCTGTTCGGCGAAGGCATTGGCGGTCATCAAAGGATGGATGAATAGTAACAAGATTACCATTCCTGAAGAGGAAGTGAAACGCATCAGGGAAATCCTTGTCCAGACGGCTGCCGACAAGGGTAGTGTCACCAAGGAAGACTTCGTTGAGGCCTTGACGGAGAAAGACATCCACATGGACGACCATCGCCTGTCGTACCACATCCGCTATGCCGAACTATCGGGGACGCTTTGCAGCGGCGACTTGTTGCCGATGAAGGCGACCTACGCCCTTGCCGCCGATAAGGTGAAAGCCCATGTCAAAATGGACCGCGATGAGACCTTGGCGATGCTGGCTAGGAAATATTTCCAAAGCCGCCAACCTGCCACATTGGAGGATTTCGTGTGGTGGTCGGGGCTGAATATCAACGATTGCAGGCGGGGAATTGAGATATTAGGTGATTCCCTGCATGTAGAGACGCAAAATTTTGCGTCTCTACCACGCAGGGAATATTATTTTACGGATGATTGCCGCACCCGAGGTTTCCGCAAAGGCAAATATCTCCTGATTCCGCCTTATGATGAATACCTCATCGGCTACAAGAGCCGCGACATCGTCCTCTCACCTGACTATAGCCATAAGGCGCACAACAACAGCGGCATCTTCCAGCCTATCATCGCCCACGACGGCGTGATTTGCGGCAACTGGACGCCTTTCAAGGAAGACCTACAAGCAACGTTCTTCATGGGTGAGCACGAGGCTGACATACAAGAAGAATGGAAACGATACAAGACTTACCAACTAAAATGAAAAGAATATGAAAGAAAAACCTTCGTCCGGCACCAAACAGTTTCTGTTGACGCTTCTCGCGACAACCTTCTCAATCATACTCACCTTCGGCACCTCGGCCATCATCGATAGACGCCATAAAGCGGCGGCCAAGAAGGAAATGGTCATGATGATTCTCTATGGCTTTGACAAAACCATTGAACAATTGGAAGATGTAAGTTCCGCTTTCCAGAAGGCAAAACGGAATCAACAGGAGCTTGCCTTTCATCCGGAGTATTTCGACAGCCTTCGTTTCCAATTTACAGATGCTTTTACGGTTGTCCAAATGGAGTTTTCTGAAACGACAGAAAACATTTTTTCCTCCAATATAGAGACTTTCAACACCCTCGGCAATGTCAATTTTATTCATGAAGTTTCTTCTTTCTATAGTTTGCGCCATAAATACGAAGAAGACCTATTGGTTGGATATAAAAAAGAGATGACGGAGTCAGGATTAATGAAGTCTGTAGGAAAACTTCTCAAATTTGACTTTCCTAATTATTATTTCACGAATCAAGTTTATTTGAAGTCATTGAAGAGTACACGAGACCTTTGCATGAAAATGATGAAGGTCAGCGAGGATGAAATGAAAGAATTCAGCAACCAACGCGTGGTGAATGAAGATCATAGAGAAGATTATGGAATCTCTAATGAACAGTTGCTGAAAGAGATGTTTGAGGAAGAGGAAATTCTCAAACAAGCCAGAGAGAAGCTTGAACAAAACCAATAAGCCATAAAAATGAACATCAGATTAGAACAACCCAAAGATTATCGAGAGGTAGAGAACCTCACGCGCGAGGCGTTTTGGAATGTCTATCGCCCTGGATGCTTGGAGCATTATGTGCTCAACCAATACAGAAACGACCCCGACTTCATCCCGGAACTTGACTTTGTGATGGAGGAAGACGGTAAAATCATAGGTCACATCATGTTCTCGAAAGCCGAGCTTGTCTTAGACGACGGCACCAAGAAGCCCTCGTGGACCTTTGGCCCCATCAGCATCCACCCTGATTACAAACGCAAAGGCTACGGGTTGAGGCTTTTGAATTATGCATTGGATAAAGCGCGTGAAATAGGTGTCGGTTTCCTCTGCATGGAAGGCAATATCGACTTTTATAAGCATGCAGGCTTTGACCTCGCCAGCAAATTCAGGATCCATTATCACGATGAGCCGCGCGATGCCGAAGTGCCTTATTTCCTTGCCCAAGAGCTTATTCCAGGCTGGCTTCAGAAGGAAGGCATTACCGAGGCCACCTACTGCCCGCCAAAGGGCTATTTTGTGGCGGATGAGAACCCAAAAGCGTTTGAGGCATACGAATCCACTTTCCCGAAAAAGGAAAAACTCCGTTTGCCTGGACAATTGGGATACGAAGGATAGCTATGAAATGGTTATTAGCTGTGTGCCATTTGATTTTTGCAATGATGAATTTTATAAGTAGATGAGCAGAATTAGTTTACAGAAAAGGCAGAGAATTTGGCTGTCAGCAGTCAGCCATGGTGCTACCAAGCTGATAGCTGACGGCTGATAGCTGACAGCTAAGAAGCTTATAATAATGCAGTTTTGTTTTGAATAGATACTTAAATAAATAAACCTATGGAACTAAAATTTTGTCAGAGCTGCGGAATGCCGCTTACCCAAGAGATTCTCGGCACCAATGCCGACGGAAGCAAGAACGAAGACTACTGCATGTATTGCTACAAAGACGGCAAGTTTACGCAGGAATGCACCATGGAAGAAATGATCGAGTTCTGTTCGCAGTTTGTCGACGAGGTCAACAAGAACATGCCCAAACCCATGACCAAGGACGAGTACAAAGGCATGATGCGGCAGTTTTTCCCGACGCTGAAGCGTTGGAAACAGTGAATTCATGGCGCAACGGACGGCAATAATCATCGGCGCAGGCATCTCGGGACTTACCACGGCTGTCTATCTGCAACGTTCAGGCATCCAGACGCTTGTATTGGAGAAGGCTGCTGGTCCAGGAGGGGTTTCCACCAGCTGGAAGCGCAAAGGCTACATTTTCGAGGGTGGCATCCATTAGCTCATCGGGGCCAAGAAAGAAATCCCTTTGCATCAGATTTGGTTGGAAACGGGTGCATTGCAGGATAACAACCCTGTCTTTTTCAAAGATCCTATCTATACCTTGGTGGACGAAAAAGGTAGCATGCCGTTGTTTCGCGACTTGCATGGATTGGAAATAACAGGTTTTAGGGACAAGCTTGCCTTGTGGCGTCTTCGTTTTCACTTGGCCTGTTTCAAGAATTTCCATCAGCCTATCGGAGATTTAAGGGGCCTGAAAGTCCGAAACCCCAAGCCGTTTTCTGTTTGGGAATATGTCAAGATGCTGCCTGCCGTCCTCGTCACGCCATTTTTGATGGCCCAGTCGGCGCGAGCCTATGCCAAATGGTTCAAGAATCCACGGATAAGGGCACTTTTGGCCGCTGTTGTGGAGCCTGAAATCAATGCGTTGTCGTTCATCTACACCCTGGGCACCTTTCATGTGGGCGACAGCGGCTATCCTAAAGGCGGCTCGCTGCGCATGGCGCAAAACATGGCTGACACATTCAAAAGTTGTGGTGGAGTAATCCGATACCAGACTCCTGCGGATGAGATTTTCTTTGAAGGGAAACAGTGGTTGGTTCGTACCAAGGACGAGATGCTTACGGCAGATGTCGTAGTCATTTCGGCGGATGCCCGAAGCGCCATCGACACGCTTTTCAAGGAGCCTTTACAAGACAACTGGGCCAAAAAGATGCGGTCGGGACTTCGAACAACTCAATGTATGTTTCTCGGTGTCGGAGTCCAGGCCGATTTGTCCTCATGGCCCCGCTCCATGCAGATTGTGCTGCCTCATCCTCTGCAAGCTGCAGGGCGCACCTATCAAACGATTGTCGTGAACAACTATGTCACAGAGGAAGGCTATGCTCCCAAAGGGTGCAGTGTCATCACTTGTCTGCTTCACGGCTCAACCTACGGTTATTGGAAAGCGGCCAAGGAAGACGGCAGCTATGCAGACAAGAAAAATGAGGTGATGTCGCATTTTATCGAAGCCATCAGTGAGGTGATTCCCGAAATCAAGGATGCCGTGGCTGTGACCGATATGGCCACGCCGCTCACCTACGAGCGATATTGCAACACCTTCGAGGGAAGCTACATGACGGACTGGCCGCCCTTCCGACGCTTGTACCACGCGCCCGTTCGTTACCGCGAAGGCTTATATTTTACGGGGCAACGAACGGCCTATTCCGGAGGACTTCCCCCAGCCGCCCAAAGCGGTCGCACTACTGCCCAAACGGTTTGCAAAGACCTTGGCGTGGAGTTTGTTGGGGCATAATTCAGCATGGAAAAGATGAAGCTCTATCGCACTCCTCCAGCCACTTTTCCAGTATCTCGCAGTACTTGTCGGTCTGTTCGACGAAGCACGTGTGACGTGCGCCTTTGAAGACTTCCCAGCGGCTGTTGGGGATGTTCTCGTAGAGTGAGGCAGCCACCACAGGGGTGCAGATGTCACGGGTGCCGCTACAAATCAGGCAAGGCTGCGTGATTTGGTGCAGACGGTCGGTGTATTCGAAGTCGGCCAGATCGCCTAGGGGTTGGTATTCGTTGGGCCCCCAGCCGTAGAGGTAGGCTTCATCGCCGGCGCGTTTCGGGCGACGGATACACTCTGGCGAGTTGTCATCTACGCTGATGACATAACGCTCATAGTAATGCTCGTTGGCGCGGAGGTAGTCGGGGTCGTCCCATTTCCCGGTGGCTTCGGCATGGCGGATGGCCTCTTGGTCTTCTGCCGACATGTATTTGATGAGGCGGTGCTGCTCGCTGGCCCACAGCGAGCTGGAGGCATGGCCCGAAGAGAGGATG
>JAFRRE010000092.1 GCA_017428285.1 Bacteroidales bacterium
ATTCTTTTGTTTTTTCAACGAGTTAAGGCTTACCGCACCACGACTTTCGCCATCACTTCCTCGCCCCCGTTCTTAGCCTTCAGGAAATACATACCCTTCGGGCATTGGCCGAGGTCGATGGCTGATTGTCCTTCGTGACGGCTCTCGTAGACCTTACGGCCCGTGATGTCATAGACCTCCACATTCCACTGGCCTTCGCCAAGGTTGAGGTTGAACTGACCATTGGAAGGGTTGGGATAAACGGCTTCTGAAACCATCGAGTTGTCGGCAACCGACACCGTTGTAGCGTCCATCATCACCGCTTGGTAGACTTCTTTGCTTCCGGCATAGTCTTGCACCCAAGCAATGATTTGGCAGTCTTTCAAGGGATAGATGATTTCGAACTCTTCGCTGAAGTCCATCGTGGGTCCAGCAAATGCTGTGCCTTGTTCGGTGGGGATCATGTCGCGCACGTTCCAGTTGACATAGTCACCGCCGCCCCATGAGAACGGAATCTGGCTTTGGGTGAGAACGATGAACACACGCACATCGGATCCGCTGCAGTCGCCCACTTGCTCCACATGGCAGTTCACCTTATAAAGGTCGCCACCGACCGATTCAAGGTCCATAGCGATGGTAAACGGACTCGTCTTGGCGATTTCCTGCTCATAGTACGGTTGATAATACATGTAATTCATTCCTGGGGAACCGCCAGGGAGGCTGATGGAACCGTCCATGAACAAAGTGGGATAGCCCATGGCGCTGTAATAGGAAACACGGGCGGCCACTTCATCATTAGTCAATTCAGGCACGGAATAGGAAGGAGCCTGATAGCATACCGGAGCGATAAGAAGACCATCGGCCAACATCTCTTCGATGGCCTCGTCGGCAGCTGGGCAGTTGCCACAGTGCACGCCAGTCATCAGTTCGAAAAGCACGCACTCGCGCGCAACGTTTTTGGTTTGTGCAAACATCGCAGGCATGACAAGCATGGCCACGATAAGTAAAAATAGGTTTTTCTTCATTTTTGTAAAGTTTAAATTAGTAGCAATTTATTTTATTGTTTGCTTGAATATTCAGATTATTGAATTGTCAGTTTGGTTGTAATCTCATGCCCCTCGTTTGTGGCCTTCAGGAAATACAATCCCTTCGGGCTTTGGCCAAGGTCAATGGCAGATTGACCTTTGTGACGGCCTTCGTAAACCTTGCGGCCCGTGATGTCGTAGACTTCCACGTTCCATTGGCCTTCGCCGAGGTTAACATTAAACTGGCCGTTGGAAGGATTGGGATAGATATTAAACTCTTGATTTTCAGCCTCATCGACCGATTGCGTCTCTTGGAACGTCACAATTTGTTTCACTGAAGTTTTATTACCTCCATAAAGAGCCTGAACCTCAATGACATATAGCTTTTCAGGCAAATATTCATACTCGTATTCGGTTTCATTGACATTCTCAGCAACCAAAACGTTGTTCACATACACGTTGTAGCCCGTCGGCGTGCCTTGCAAGGGGGCATCCCACGAAACAAGGAGGCAATGGCAATACACACCTTCCTCCTCCTCAGCCTTCAGATTCTGCACCGAATAAGGATGCTCGTCAGTGTATTCGTATGCAAAACGGCTGTTGTAAATCTCCTTGGTGGCATGGTTCTGAACCCAAACGGCCACCTCCAAATCGTTCATCTCCTCGACATGGGTTGATGCCATATCGTATTCAAACTCAAGGTGTTGTTCCTCACCGAAGACGAAAGTGGTTTGCGTACCTTGTGCATCGGGGAGCATCTTCATCATGACGTGGTAGAACTCTGTTTCGCCATTGCTGCCCGTGTTGTTGACCGTCTTTTTCTCGTTCACCGAAACGAAAACGCGTGCATTGGCATCCATATAAGGCATAATGTCGGCCACGACTTTGATGGTGCTGCCTTGCATGGAGAACGAACTCCTGATGTCGAAGAATGCCACTTGGTCCATCATCGGCTCGAAATTCGTCGGCTGAATCGGATTGAAACCTTGGTTGACGCCATCGAGGAACGCTTGAGGAACACCCTCAACACCATAATAATAGAATCTGGTATCGCTTTCAGCGGTGTTGTATCGATCGCCGAAAGTCGGGTATTTCACGAAGGCAAACTCACCCGCATAGTCCTCGCATAGCTGGTGCAGGGCTTGGTTGGTGGCCACACACGGACCGCAAGTGGCCGACGAGAAACTCTCTATCATCACCTTCCTTTCGCCGATGGCATGAACCACGGTAAGAGTCTCATCAAGTTCGTTGTTTTCATCATTGCCATCGCCTTCCACGCCGTTCACTTTCAAGACCTTGACAACGCAATCGTGTTCGCCCAAACCGAGGTCGACAGGCGTGCTGAAAACCAACACATCGTCGGTCATATTGGGGATATTGACCGAGAAAGACTCCACAATAGGTGTTTGATTGTCAATTTGGTAGCTCATATCCACAGAAGTGATGGTTTCGGTGCCGTAATTGCGCACCCTGACAGCGAGATTCGTTTCGCCATACGCAACCGTATTAGGGAATGCCAATCGCGTCAGGCCCAAGTCCAAGGCCGTGTTGCCGACAATCTCGATGTCGTCGAAGAACCATTGGATGAATTGCTGGCTGTCGGTATCGACGAAGATGCAGAACTTCACGTTGGGCTGTCCCATGTCGGGCGACTCGATCGACTCCACGATGTTGTAAACGGAGGAAGTGTTGTAGGTATGGCGCCAACATTCATTCCAAGTGACGCCGCCGTCGGACGAGGTCGCGATGCCCATGTCGTTGGTGGCATAGAAATGGTCATAATAGTGGTTGAACAAAAACGTCACGCTGTTGAGGCCCGTCAAGTCGATGGCGGGTGTGACCAGACGTGCCATACCGTTGAAGTAAGGTGCGGTCCAGAGTTGCATCTCGTTTGGGGTGCCACCCGTATGGTTTGTGTTGGAGACGACCCAGTTGTTGGCCCCTTCGCCTTGAACCGACCAACCATTGGGAAGCGAGTTCCCATCGAAAGATTCATGCAACAGAACAGCGCGATTTTGAGCTAATCCATTGACTGAAAGCATGATAGCCACTGCAATAGTAATAATTATTCTTCTCATACTTTTTACAGAATTAGATTATTTGTCTTTAGTTTTTTAGGTGCAAAAGGACAAGGGAAAATAACGGCGCAAGAAGGAAAAGTTGGGCGGATTACAATTATCCGGCCATATAAAGCGGCAAATAAGCCACGCCGTATTCAATTTGACATCGAAGGAGTGATGCACATATGAAGTGAATAGTTGTTGCGCGTATTTGTTGCGGAATTATTTCAAGCATCTGTAGGACTAAAACTTTTCTCCTCAGCCCGTTATTTTCTTCCCTACCTTTGCACCCAACAACATAAACAGCCAAACTTAATGCCGTCTGCACCCATTGCCTCCACCGAAAAACGCGTCGAAGCCTTCAATGCCCTTGTGTTGCGCCACAAGGCGATGATTTGGCACGTGTGCTCCGACTACAGCCTCGGAAGGGTATGGAACACAGAAGACTGCATGCAAGAGGTGATGATCAATCTGTGGCGCGACTTCGACAAGTTCGAGGGTCGCAGCGCGGAGAAGACCTGGGTGTGGCGCGTGGCCACCAACACGATGCTCATGCTGCGCCGAAAAGACGTCAGAAGCCCGCAGACCGAAACGATGGACCCAACCA
>JAFRRE010000093.1 GCA_017428285.1 Bacteroidales bacterium
ACAGATACTACCGCTCTGAAAACCTTGTTCGGCTTATCTAACTTCAACAATGTCAAAGAACAAATTGATAATAGTGAACTGTTATTATTTTAAGTTATACATTCAAATTTAAACCGTCCAATTTTTTAGTGGACACTAATGGGAATGCGTCAAAAAAATAGCCTTACAAACGTCCATTAGACCGACTTTTTCATTGTTGCTCCAAAGAAACACTCCACTTCGCCACAGGCACAACATTTATCCTATAACCGTCTTTCTCTATGCTGCGTTCCTCGTTGTTCGTCACGATGACAAGGGTGCTGCAATTCAGTTCTTCTGCACATTCAAGGAGGCTGTCCACTTCCCGCTTTTCTGTCTTGGCATTGCTCATATCATAGCAAACCTGTACCAATCGATCTATATGAGCGCCCTTGCGCAAGACGAAATCCACTTCCTTATCATTGCGCGAACGATAATAAAACATGGTCTTATCGGTGTCATACCCTTGCCTCAGCAGCTCGACGAATACCTGGTTTTCGAGCAAACGTCCAAGGTTGTCACTCAAAGAGAAGGCTTTGGCAGCAACAAAACCATTGTCAACTACATAGACTTTACGAGGCGCCTTTTTCATCAACTTGAGCTTGTTGTTATAACGCGGCAGATAATAGAACAGGTAAGGCTCATGCAAATAGTCCATGAACTTTTTGGTCGTGTTGACGCTGGAGAAGCCTAATTCTTCCGTCAACTCATTGGCACTTACAGGATTGCAGAAATTGGAGACCAAATACAGAGCCAGGTCGTTTAAGTCCGTGACGTTTCTGACACTATGGCGTTTTGCTACATCCTTCCACACAATGGAATCAAACAAGGTATCAAGGTAGGTACGTGTCAACTGGCGCGATGCCACCACCTCAGGATAGCCGCCATTCCTCAGATAGTCGTCCATCAGCGCAGAGGCGTCTGCTTGTTGTTCATGATTCAACTTACTGAGGTCCAGTTTATTCCAGTCGAAAAACTCCTCAAGGCTGAAAGGCAACATTTCAACTTTCAGGTACTTCCCCGTCAGCGCCGTAGCCATCTCACTTGATAGCATCTTGGCATTGCTTCCCGTAATGACAAGGTTTTTCCCCAACCTGTAAAGCTCGCTGACCCACAAATCCCACGCGTCAAGGTTTTGGACCTCATCGAGCAAGAGGTACTCGTAACCCGGGTACACGTCATCCAGCATCCGCATAACAAGGTTGGCATCCCAAGTATCCAACAGCTGCTGACTATCGAAGTTCAAATAGGCAAAATTCCGATTTCGCAACATCAGCAAAGCCTGCGTAGATTTGCCCACACGCCGAGGCCCCGTTATCAACTTGATAAGGTGGCTGTTCAGCAACAAATCCATATCTTGGTTGCTCCGGCGTTCCAGATAAGTACGCGAAAGCAGTTCATCACGCTCTTTTCGTTGATTCTGAAGGATAGTCTTCATGTTCTTCTATCTTATTTCGCTGACAAAAATACTACTTTTTATTCAATTTATGCATCCTATTGCATAAAATATATACTTTTTTATGCAGTACAGCGTATTTATTGCATAAAATCGGAATATATTGCACGACAATTCAATCTATTGTCACCATGAAATCATGCAAAGCAGTTGCTTTACACTGACTTTTTGTCGCATATTTTCACCAATTCACGGAAAAACACTACCTTTGCACGAATTTTGCGCTTGACGCAAACTATTGAATTTTAAATCTTAAATTTTGAATTTTAAATCACTGAATAAATGGGATTTCTAAAGAAACTCTTCGGCGACAAGGCCTCACGCGACAACAAGGCCCTGCAGCCCATACTCGAAAAGACCCTCAAGGCTTACGAACAAATCGAGAAACTCGACATCGACAGCCTGAGACATAAAACCGTAGAATTCAAGGAATACATCAAGAACAAGACCGCTGCCGAAGTGGCCGAAATCGCCGAGCTGAAAGCCAAGGCCGAAGCCAACTTCGACATGGACCCCGATGAGAAGGAAAAGCTCTACACCCAGATCGACAAGCTTGAAAAACAGGAGCTTGACCATATTGAAGAAGCACTGAACGATATCCTTCCCGAAGCATTCTCCGTGGTGAAAGCTGCCGCCAAGTACTTCTGTGAGCACGAGACCGTAGTGGTCACTGCCACCGACCTCGACCGCGAATTGGCTGCCAAATACGAGCACGTCACCATCGAGGGCGACAAGGCCTACTACAAGAACAGCTGGATGGCTGGCGGTAACATGGTGACCTGGGACATGGTACACTACAACTGCCAGATCATTGGCGGTATCGTGCTGCACCAAGGCAAGATCGCTGAGATGGCCACTGGTGAAGGTAAGACCCTCGTGGCTACCCTACCCGTCTACCTGAATGCCTTGGCTGGCAAGGGCGTGCATGTGGTCACCGTGAACGACTACCTGGCCAAACGTGACTCCGAGTGGATGGGCGCGATGTACGAGTTCCTCGGCCTCACCGTGGACTGCATCGACAAGCACGAGCCCAACTCGGCCGCACGTCGCCGCGCATACAACTGCGACATCACCTACGGTACCAACAACGAGTTCGGTTTCGACTACCTGCGTGACAACATGACAGGCAACCCCGATGAGCTGGTGCAGCGCAAACACCACTACGCCATCGTCGACGAGGTTGACTCCGTGTTGATCGACGATGCCCGTACGCCTTTGATCATCAGCGGCCCCACACCGCGCGGCGACCAACAGGAGTTCGATGAGCTGAAACCTGATGTCGTCAAGTTGTATGAAGCCCAAAAACGTTATGTGACTTCGATTTTGGCAGAGGCAAAGAAAATCCTCACCGACCCCAATGCCACCGAGGATGAAAAGAAACACGGTGCTGACCAACTCTTCCGCGCCTATCGTGGTCTGCCCAAAAACAACGCTCTCATCAAGTTCTTGAGTGAGGAAGGCATGAAGAGCTTGTTGCAGAAGACAGAGGGCTTCTACATGCAGAACCGCAACGAGAACATGCATATCATCGATGATGAGTTGTATTTTGTCATCGATGAGAAACTGAATACTGTGGTCCTCACCGACAAGGGCAGTGAGCAACTGGCACAAGCCTACAACGACCCATCTTTCTTCATCATACCCGATGTGGGTGCCGAGGTTGCAGATTTGGAGCACTCCGATCTTAGTAACGATGAGAAAGTGCTACGCAAGGCCGAGCTGATGCGTAACTTCGCCGAGAAGTCGGAGCGCCTGCACACCGTACAGCAACTGCTGAAGGCCTACACCTTGTTTGAGAAGGATGTCGACTATGTCATCATCGACAACAAAGTGAAAATCGTGGATGAGCAGACAGGTCGTATTATGGAAGGCCGCCGTTGGAGCGACGGTCTGCACCAAGCCGTGGAGGCCAAGGAAAACGTGAAGGTGGAAGCCGCCACGCAGACCTACGCCACCATCACCTTGCAGAACTACTTCCGTATGTACCACAAACTGGCTGGTATGACTGGTACTGCTGAGACAGAAGCGGGAGAGTTCTGGGACATCTACAAACTCGATGTGGTTGTCATCCCGACCAACCGTCCCATTGCCCGTATCGACCAAGAGGACATGCTTTATAAGACAAAGCGCGAGAAATATAACGCCATCATCGAAGAAATCCAAAGATTAGTCAGCGAAGGTCGTCCTGTGCTGGTGGGTACCACCTCAGTGGAAGTCTCCGAGTTGCTGAGCCGTATGCTGACGCGTAAAGGCATTCCGCACAACGTGTTGAACGCCAAGTTACACTTCAAGGAAGCTCAAATCGTCAAAGAAGCTGGTCAGGCAGGCACTGTGACCATCGCCACCAACATGGCAGGTCGTGGTACCGACATCAAGCTGGGACCTGGTGTGAAGGAAGCTGGTGGTTTGGCCATCATTGGCACCGAGCGCCACGAATCCCGCCGTGTCGACCGTCAGTTGCGTGGTCGTTCCGGCCGTCAAGGTGACCCAGGTAGTTCACAGTTCTACATCTCCTTGGAAGACAACCTGATGCGTTTGTTCGGTTCCGAACGTATGGCCAATATGATGGACCGTATCGGCATTCAGGAAGGCGAAGTCATCCAGCACTCGATGATGACCAAACAGATTGAGAAAGCGCAAAAGAAAGTCGAAGAGAACCACTTCGGTGTTCGTAAGCACCTGTTGGAATACGATGACGTGATGAACGCACAACGTGAGGTCATCTACAAGAAACGTCGTCACGCCTTGTTCGGAGAGCGTCTCTCCATCGACCTCAACAATATGATGTACGACTTTGGCGAGAAACTCATCGAAGAATTCAAGGATTCGAAAGACTACGAAGGCCTCAAGATGGAGTTGCTTTCGAGCATGGGTATCGAGCCTCCTTTCAGCGAAGAAGAGTTTGACAGAAGCAAGACTGATGAATTGGCCGAGAAACTCTTCGATGCTGCATTGGAGCATTATAAGGAGAAGGCTCGTATCATCGGTGAAAAGACGCTGCCAGTCATCAAGAACGTGTATGAAAACCAGACACATTTCGAGAACATCGCTATCCCGATTACCGACGGTAAGCGTGGCATGAATGTCATCGTCAACCTGAAAAAGGCTGTTGAAAACGGTGCCCGCGAGGTGAACCTCTGCATCGAGAAGAGCATCACCCTTGGCCTCATCGACAACGCTTGGAAGGAACACCTCCGCGAGCTCGATGACTTGAAGGAATCGGTGCAAAACGCCTCCTACGAACAGAAAGACCCGTTGGTCATCTACAAGCTGGAGTCGTTCAACCTGTTCAAGGCCATGTTGGAGAAGATCAACGAAGATGTCATCTCCTTCCTGATGCGTGCCGACATCCCGACACAAGACCCGAACACCGTCCGTGAGTCGCGCGGTCCGCAAGGCATCGACAAGTCGAAGATCCGTGAGCAACGTCAAGACTTGCTGGCACAGTCGCATAGCGACACGCAGCAGAAGCAAATCACGCAGCCCATCCATGTGGAGAAGAAAGTGGGCCGCAACGATCCTTGCCCCTGTGGTAGCGGCAAGAAGTACAAGAACTGCCACGGACGTTTGGAGGCGGCTGAATAAGCATCCATTACAAGTAAGAATCGAGCGGAATTAGGTTTAATTCCGCTCGATTCTTGTTTTTATGTACAATAGATGGGGGAAAGACGACTTATTGTTCACTTTCGATACTTTTTCCTGTTTTCCGCGATTTTCAGTTGTGATTTTATAAGTGCTTAAATTCCAGTAGAATATCTTTCAAGAATTTGCGTTTTTGGGTGTCCCGTGCTATCTTTGCGGCATGTTTGTACGT
>JAFRRE010000094.1 GCA_017428285.1 Bacteroidales bacterium
CAGCCCACAAAATAGAAAACAATGGCAAATTATTATAACGACAACCCGAACCTGCAATTCTACCTCGACCACCCGCTGATGAAGCGCATCGTCGAGCTGAAGGAACGCAATTTTGCGGACAAGGAAACCTACGAAGACGCCCCCGTCGACTACGAAGACGCGATGGAGAACTATCGCCGCGTCCTCGACATCACGGGCGACATCACCGCCAACATCATCGAACCCAACTCCGAGAGCGTCGACCTCGAAGGCCCGCATTTGGAGAATGGCCGCATGATCTATGCCTCCAAGACCGTGGAGAACCTCGATGCTTGCACTAAGGGCGGCCTTTGGGGCGTTTCCATGCCGCGCCGTTACGGCGGCTTGAACCTGCCCATCACTGTCTTCTCCATGCTGAGTGAGATGGTGGCCAGTGCCGATGCTGGTTTCCAAAACATCTGGTCGCTGCAGTCGTGCATCGACACCTTGTATGAATTCGGTAATGAGGAGCAGCGCATGAAATACATCCCGCGTGTTTGCGCCGGCGAGACCATGTCGATGGACCTCACCGAGCCCGATGCTGGTTCCGACCTGCAGAGCGTCATGCTGAAGGCCACCTACTCCGAGAAGGACGGTTGCTATCTGCTCAACGGCGTGAAGCGTTTCATCACCAACGGCGACTCCAATATCCACCTTGTGTTGGCTCGTTCCGAAGAAGGCACCAAGGACGGTCGTGGCCTATCAATGTTCATCTACGACAAGCGTCAGGGCGGCGTCAACGTGCGTCACATTGAGCATAAGCTCGGTATCCACGGTTCCCCGACCTGCGAGTTGACCTACAAGAACGCCAAGGCCGAACTTTGCGGTGAAACCCGTTTGGGCCTTATCAAGTACGTCATGGCTCTGATGAATAGTGCTCGTCTCGGTATTGCTGCGCAGTCCGTCGGTCTGGGACAGGAGGCTTACAATGAGGCTCTGAAGTATGCCGGTGAACGTCAGCAGTTCCACAAGAGAATCATCGAATTCCCCGCTGTTTATGACATGCTTTCGCGCATGAAGGCCAAGATCGACGCCGGTCGTTCGCTGCTTTACATGACTGCCCGTTATGTCGACATCTACAAGTGCCTTGAGGACATCCAGCGCGAGCGTCCGCTGACCCCTGAGGAGCGTGCCGAGTGCAAGAAGTACAGTCGCTTGGCCGATGCCTTCACGCCTTTGGCCAAGGGCATGAATTCCGAGTATGCCAACCAGAACGCATACGACTGCATCAGCATCCACGGTGGCTCGGGTTTCATCATGGAATACAAGTGCCAGCGCCTCTACCGCGATGCCCGTATCTTCTCGATTTACGAAGGCACGACCCAGCTGCAGGTGGTGGCCGCCATCCGTTACATCACCAATGGCACCTACCTTGGTATCATGAAGGAAATGCTGGAGAACGAGGTCAGTGAAGACCTGAAGCCCTTGCAAAACACGGTGCGCACCCTCGTGGAACTCTACGAGCAGAGCATCAACTACGTGAAGGGCGCCAACAACCAAGAGGTTCAGGACTTCTTGGCCCGTCGTCTCTACGACATGACTGGCGACATCATGATGTCGCTGCTCATCCTCGACGACGCCACCCATGCCCCACATCTCTTCACCCAGTCGGCCAACGTCTACGTCCATGCCGCTGAGGAAGACGTCATCGGCAAGAGCGTCTATGTGAAGAACTTCATCGAGGAAGACCTGGTGAACTTCAGGGCGAAGGCGAAAGAAGTGGCTGAGTAATCAGGCTTTTATTCAAAATGGAAAGTGCGCTTTATTTCATGAAGCGTACTTTTTTTGTGGTCATTGTTGGTAATTTTACATTTTAAAATGTAAGAAATGCACTTAGTTTTACATGTTGAAATATAAAAACTGGAAACTATTTACATCTTAAAATATAAAAAATAGATATTTATTTGCATATTAAAATGTAAATGTGTATTTTTGCACGGTCAATCAATAATAAAAAACGATGGAAACCATAGAATTACAGCCCCTTATTGACAACTATCACCGTAAGATTGCGAAAATAAGTCTTCGGTTCAAACGGTATCTATATGCTCAAATCAATTGGAAGGCAAGAATCATCGCCATCAAAGGGGCGCGTGGTGTTGGTAAGACAACTATGCTATTACAACATATTCTAGAGCATTACCAAGATATTGATCAGACGCTTTATGCTTCGCTTGATGACCTTTGGTTTACTACCCATTCATTGCTCGAACTTGTGGATTGGGCTGACCGTCATGGCATTTCCCGTCTATACCTCGACGAGGTCCATCGATACGACAATTGGTCACAGACGCTGAAAAACATCTATGACAATTATCCCGACATGAGCATTGTCTATACCAGCAGTTCCATCTTGATAATGGACAATGCCAAAGTCGACCTGTCGCGCCGTCAAACCATATACATGCTCCATGGTCTTTCTTTTCGTGAGTTCCTAAATTATGAAGGTGTGCTTGACATAGCTCCTATCCCGCTTAAAGACCTTTTGCAGCACCATGTCCGTCATGCCATGAAGATAGTTCAAGAGATTAAGGTGACACCTTTGTTTGAAGATTATCTGGCTCATGGTTACTATCCTTTCTATCGCGAATCCGCTGAAGACTTCCCTGACCGATTGCGCCAAACGGTCTCTGTTGTCATTGATACTGATTTGCCTGCCGTGGAAAACGTGTCGTTCGACACCATTCAGAAGACCAAGAAATTGCTTATGATTATCAGTGAGCGGGTGCCGTTCGAGCCAAACATGTCAAAGCTTTGGAAACAGTTATCCACTAACAACGATTTGGGATTGCGTATGCTTTATGCGCTCGACAAGGCACAAATATTGACGTTGTTGATTAATCAGACAAAGAGCTATAAATATCTCTGCAAACCCGAAAAGATTTTCCTGAACAACACGAATCTGATGCATGTCTTGTGTCCTCAAGTTGACAAAGGCAACGAGAGGGAGACGTTTTTCTATAGTCAGATGCGTGTCGCTAATGAAGTCAAGTTTCCAAAGCAAGGTGATTTCCTCATCAATGACAAGTACCTGTTCGAGGTTGGTGGCAAGAAAAAGAACTTCGACCAGATAGCGGATGTAGCTAACAGTTTCCTCGCTGTTGATGACACAGAAGTGGGTTATGGCAACCGCATTCCTTTGTGGATGTTTGGGATGGTTTATTGACTTTGTGCTGATTTAATGAAAAAACGGTACGCCTCAATCGAAGCGCACCGATTTTTCATTCTTGTGTCGCGAAATCACTCCAAATGCGTAAACTTCTTCGACACCCAAAGTGCATGGCCGTGGAAGTCGATCAGGTAGAAGTCGCCATCTTCGCCGAGGTATAAGAACCTTTCGCCCACTTTCGGGTGTCGGTTGCTGCCATCACCCCATTTGAAGGTGTCGGCGCTCGTTGAAGGTCCCAATCTCAAACGGAGTTCAGAGCCATCGATGACCACATAGACATCTTCTTCATATCCTCCTTCCTCGAACCATTCATCATCAGGTATCAAATACCTTTCTGCCGAATATTCATATTCAGGGTAGTATGCCTTGAAAATGGTGCTAAGTCCTTGGTAGAAAGGATCAATGGTACCATCAGCCCAACGGCGCGCCCAAAAATGGAGGAAACGATAACTGATGTTGGAAAAGACATAGCTATCATCATCGAGCCTCAAGCGATTCAAATAAAAACCGGCATCATAATCATCAAATTCCCAGCCTTTTGTTTCGACCGATGTGTTGAAAATCCTTTCGCGTTCTTTTTGGCTATAGGTACCATCATAAAGTGCGTCGTGGATCACCATCATAATATGCATCTGACGGTATAAGTAGTTATCGATGAGAGGCTTGCTCATCTTTACGAACTTTTTGTCGGATACCACTCTTTGTGCGAGACCAGCAAGGTATTCAATGGCCTCTGGGTTGTAATGTCCAAACGTTGCCTCGTTATTGAGGTCCCATTGACCGTTATGATGCGGTCCCGAAACATAAAGCGGGCAGGGAAGCATCTGTTGAAGTTCATTCAAGGAAATAAGCGAGGCCAAATGGCTTCCCGTGACGCGGATGCCACATTCTGGCCAATAGTCATACTCGTTAATTAAGGTGTGACGGGTCTTGTCGAGGTTCATGGCAGCGTCCTTGAAACGCTGTGCATTATTGTCGCCACTACTCATGAAGGCGCTGAATACTAAAGATGATGCGAAGACCACAATGGCCTTTCCCATTTTTGAAAAGAAAGAAAGTTTTTTCATGATAATGAGGTTTTGAATGCCTCAAAAATACAGCTTTTTTTTGTCAGCTATGCGGTTGTGGCAAGAAATCTTTTTCCTTGCCAAGTGTTCCGTTCTTCCATCCTTTTTTCTATGCGCGATAGCACCTCATCATAGCGCAGCTTCATCCAAGGTTCAGAAATGAGATAGCGTGGAGGCACCTCTCCGGCAAAACGCTCAATGACGATGTCAGGGTTGAGCCGTTCGGCAAAGTCGATGACAAAATCAATGTATTCCTCAAGGTCAAAAAGATGGAAATGCTCGGGGTGCTCAAGATATTCCTCAGCCATCGTGGTACCTTTGAAGATTTGCAGTTGGTGGAACTTGACGGTGGTCAAAGGCAGTTGTGAGATGATGTCGGCGGCATCGAGCATCATGGCTTTAGTTTCGCCAGGCAGACCGAAGATAAAATGCGCTCCACAAGGGATGCCATAGTCAGCCGTCATGTGGATGGCGCGTTCCGCGGTAGCAAAGTCATGTCCTCGGTTGACGCGCTTCAAGGTTTCATCATACACACTCTCCACGCCGTATTCCAACATGACATAATGCGTTTTATGTAACTCGTTGAGGTATTGCAAAAGGGCTTTGTCAACCAAATCAGGCCGCGTTCCAATGACGATGCCGATGATTTTTGATGTTTCCAAGGCATTTGAGGTCATGTCATTCCTAGGCGGGAATTGCGGGAAGTGGGAATCTATGGCCTCAAAAGCCTGTTCGTAGATGCTTTTCAACTCCTCCAACGGCTTATAAGTATTCGAGAACGGCTGAAAATAAGCCAAATATTGGTTCGCCCGACGGTAACGCTTTCTATGAAACTCAATACCTTCCTCAATCTGTTGCTTTATACTCTTCTCGGGCTGACAATATGAAGGGTTGAAAGCCTCGTTGCTACAAAAAGTGCAACCACCTGTGCTTATTTTTCCATCCCGATTAGGACAGCTGAAGCCCGCGTCGATGCTGATTTTCTGCACACGCCCGCCAAACTGCTTCGTGAAGTAGTTGCTGTAGCTGTTGAAACGGCGATTTCCTAAGCAGAAATCCTCTCTTTTCATTTAAAGCAATTACAATATAATAATAAGAATAGTACTGACAATATAAGAGATGTAATAGAGCATCCCAAATATAGGGATTGTATTATTTTAGTATGTGATATTTCTTTGCTTGAGGCTGCCGTTTCTTTTGTTTTTCCAAAATGAGAGAGATCCAGTCTCTTATATAGCTTAATACTATTATTAGATTCCTCATTCTCATGTTGGAACCAACAATCTTCAATATTAGACTCTACTTTTTGACAGATATGGTATAGAGTGGAATTTCTGCCATCTAGAAGATAAAAGATGAATGATATTATTGATGCAAGAAAAAGAAGAATTGAAATAATTAAAGGGCTATTTAAATCACAACAATTGAATACGATAAGTCCAATTGCAGCAATGAATCCCGCAAATAGGAATTGTCTCCAGGAGAGATAATATCGATGTAATTCACTTGCTTTTTCGTACACAATCTTTTGCTTCTCAAATTCGGTTTCTTCTAGTTTTTGTTCTTTAGACACATTTGTACTACTCATAATATTAAAGTTTTAGTGATTATTCAAAAACGTTTCATCCGTTAAAGTGTATAAAAATGCCTTCAACTGCGCTTTTTCAATGTCGGTGAGCTGCACGCCGCCGTCCATTACATGGTGCATCAGCGGGTTGATGTTTTCGGAGTCTTTCACGCCTTCGCTGTAGAAGTCGATGACTTCGTCCAAAGTGGTGAAGCGTCCATCATGCATATAGGGTGCCGAAACGGCGATGTTGCGCAGGGTGGGGGCTTTGTAGGCACCGCGGTCCCAATGGCTGCCCGTAACGGCAGAGCGGTCTTCTGGGTCGTTGAACTCGTCGTCCAAGCCGTTGTTGTAGAATATATTAGTGGTCATCAAAGCCAAACCGCCGCCACCATGGCAGTGGAAACAGTCGGCACCTTCCTCGGTGCAGAACAATTCATAACCAGCCAATTCATCTTCGGTAAGTTCTTCTTCGCCGCGCAAGTAACGGTCAAATTTGCTGTCGGCTGAGACCAAACTCCGCACAAATTGGGCTATGGCTTTTTCGACATTGACAAAGGTAATCTCACGGCTGCCAAAGGCTTTCTCGAATAACTCGGGATACTCATCGGTCTTTTGCAGGTATTTTACTACCTGGTTGGTGTCCGCATTGATTTCCACGGGACTGGTAACTGCCGCCAAAACCATGTCTTCCAAGGTGGCCACGCCACCATTCCAGCCCAAGCCCGTGCGGTTCCAAGCCAAGTTAATCAGCGGCAGCATGGCGTGATGGGTGTTGGTCGGAGCGCCGTATTCAAAGTTGTGTTCTTGATGGTGGCAAGAGGAACAGCTGCGGATGCCATCCGTTCCGTCGCGACCCGAAAGACGCGGGTCATAAAACAGCTTTCTGCCCAACGCCACGCCTTCCTCGGTCATAGGATTGTCGGCAGGGATGTTGTTTTTCGTAGGGAAATAGGATGGCTGTGTGAGTTCATAAGGCGTTGGGGTATAATGGTTTTGCTCGGGTTTACAGGCCGACATAATCAATAGAAGCCCCATTGCCAATTTACATATTTTTTTCATCCTTCTCGCCATCTTTATCCCGAATCTTAAATCTTGAATCTTTGAATTTTGAATCCTCAATTCTTTCTTTCACATTTTCCCAACTCCAAAAATGTGGTTTGGGCGCAGCCATTTGCATCACATTTTTGATTTTTTCTGCAAGTTTATTATCTTTTCTCATGTCTATATTGTTTTCATTTTCAGTAGGTTTCCCGATTCTAAACACATCCTTTCCGTTTCCGTTGAGCAATCGTTGCGCGGTTTGGTTCTGCATGATGTGGCTCCCGAATTCGTTGAAGTCGATGGTATGTGGATTGCGGAACCAGTTGTCGATAACCATGGTCAAGTCAAGTTGGTTTTCAGCGTTGGCTTTGACGGTGAAATCTATGGGCAACTCCACGATGAAATAGTTTTGGTAGAATTCAGTGCATTCTTCGTTCTGCCCGATGCCGAGATGGATGGCTAATGGGGCAAGTCGTCCTTCATCGTTCAAATATTTCCCATTTAACTTCATATAATGGTAGCCTCCGCCTAGCATATCAGGCCAAAACATCTCCGACTCTGGTGGGTCATTGAAGAGGCCTGTTTGGTTATCGGTTTCATCAAGGCCGAAGGTGAAACGGAGCGCGGTGTAGTGGCCAATAGGCAGGGACTGGGTATGCAATGTTTGCGATTCCGGGATGTTGGTGTCCATATAAAAAACACGGTTGATGCCTGCTGTGTCAAGGAGATTGCGTTGAAGGAGCTGAGTCCAAATGCCTGCCTCGTTTTGTAGTTCCAAGTTGGAGAGGAACCATTGGACCTCAGTAACGAGGAAGGTATTGCCCGCTTCGTTGATATAACATAAAGTGTCAGTGGCCAACGGCATATTATTGATTTCATAGCCGATGTTAATGTCGATTTCGGCCTTTTCGTTGCGCTTCGAGCAGGCTGTAGCCAGCAGGGCAAACAAAAATACCACTATTCTGGTTTTCATCTCCAATGATTTTAACTCACTTCGTGTCGTTGAATCTTCGATTTCGGATGCGAAATTACAAAAAATCTGCCAAAATTGTGTATTTTTGCACCTCAAAACCGAAATACAATGGCAGAATTCAAAATTGGCGATAAAGTGAACTTCCTTAGCACCGTCGGTGGAGGCAAGGTCACGAAAATCATAGACTCCCGTATGGTGATGGTCGAGGTGGAAGATGGCTTCGAAATTCCTACTTTGATTACGGATTTGGTACTCGATTATCGTTCCATGCCTGCCCCAAGCAAACAACAACAGACGGTTGAAAAAGTGCAGAAAGAGGTTCAGGGACAGGAACTTCTGAAGCAACAGCAGGCCGAAGAAGCAAGAAAGGGTGGTCTGCGCCGCTTTGCAAAAGAGGCTGAAAAGGAAGGTGTGTATATGGCTTTCGTGCCACATGAGCAGCAATGGCTCCTCACGGGACCGCTCGATGTAGTACTTGTCAACCACACGCCTTACGAGATGCTCTACACCTTCACCATCAAGGAGGAGGACAAGTTCGCCAATGTGGACTTCGGCCAGGTGGACAAATACGAGAAAATTGTCATTGAGACCATCTCGCGCGACGACCTCGAGTATTGGCTCAACGGTGTGGTACAAGCCATTTTGACGGCTGAAACTTCTGATTGTGTGCTGCTTCCGCTGAATGCGCCATTCTCGCTGCGGCCTGGACGGTTCTACAAGGAAGGCAGCTATCTTCCTTCGGGCATCTTAGGAGAAAAGTCCGTAATGATTTGCCTCTCCGAGCTCATTGCTCTCAAGCACGGTGACAGCGATTTTACTAAGATTTTGAAGGAAGGTGTTGGCGCTCAAGCTCCCGCGAAGAATCTGGTGAAGCAAGAAGCACCCATCGACAAGCATAGGGTGGCTCCTGGTGAGGCTATTGTTGATTTGCACATTGGCGAGTTGGTCGACAACATTTTGGGTATGTCGAGCCACGATATGTTCAAGATACAGACGGATTACTTCAAGAAAATGCTCGACAGCGCGATTGCCGCCGAATACACCAAGGTGACCTTTATTCATGGCGTGGGCAACGGTGTGTTGAAAAATGCCATCATCGAGGAATTGAAAAACTACAAGAACACCGAGAACCGTATGGCCAGCATTGCCAAATTCGGCGTAGGTGCCATCGATGTCATCATATCTGAAAAGAAATGAGGAAGTCCTTAGTAATAGGATTAGTGTCGCTGGTACTTGCTTCCTGCGCGCCCAAGGATGATCCTTTCTTCGGGCACTGGACGGTAGACAAGGTGAATGTCGATTTCGATGCCGATTGGGCAACGCCTGAGATGGTGCGACAATTTGGCTCGATGGAAAAGGACAATGTTGTCATGATCAGCAATGATTCCGTGTTGACATTGGTCATGGACGGCGATACAATGCAAGGCAAGTGCTCGTTGCAGGGTACCCGTATTATGGTTGACGGTGAGCCTTGGGGTTGGTTTGAGGAGGGTATAATAAAAACAGAGACCTCCACGCCAATGGGCAATGTGAAGACCTCTTATGTAAAATCCAATCAGTGAACCCGCAGGGAATCGAACCCTGAGCTAAGGAACCGGAATCCTTTATTTTATCCATTAAACTACGGGTCCTATTTTGGACTGCAAAGGTAGTAAGATTTTGGAAATTTCGTACCTTTGCCGCTTCAAAAAGCATATTTTTTAATGTAAATAATTGGATATAAATTGTTTAAGATATGAAAAGTGGAAAACTGAAACAAGAAATTCTGGCCTATTTCTATTTGATTTTAGGATCGGCTCTTTTCGCTGTCGGCGATGTGATGTTCGTGAATCCCTATCACTTGGCTCCTGGAGGTGTTTACGGTCTTGCCAACGTGTTCAACGCCTTATGGGGGTGGAAGATTTCCGTGTCTGGCATTTGCATGGACATACCTTTGCTGATTATCGGCACGATTATCTTGGGACCTAAATTCGGCATTAAGACCATTATCTCGGTGATCTTGATCCCCGTGTTTACTTATGTCCTTGAGACTTTCTGGGGCTATGCGCCTGTGATTCATGGTGGTGCAGTGGCGGCCGATACCCAGTCAGCACTCTATTACATCGCTAAGGACGGCTCACAGAGTTGGTTCATGCCCGACATGTTCTTGAACACGGTGGTTTCGGGTCTGATTTACGGCGTGGCTATCGGTGTCATCTTCCGTTCGGGTGCCACTTCGGGCGGTTCCGATATCATTTCCATGATTATTCACAAATACACAAAAATCAGCCTTGGAACGCTGGTGCTTATTGTCGACAGCATCATCTCTCTGACCACGCTGCTTGCCTTTGAAGATTTCCGTTTGCCCATTTATTCCATCATCCTCATCTTCATCGAGAGCAAGATTATCGACTTGGTGGTGGAAGGCGTAAAGAGCTACAAGACAGCTTTTATCGTTACGGATAAGATTGAGGAGGTGCGCAACTTCATCATCAATAATTTGGATCGCAGCGGTACCGTTTTCGCGGGTAGCGGCCTCTATCAAGGTGCTGAACGCAAGATGATTTATGTCACCTTGAACCGTTCTGATTTGGTCAAACTGAAGGCCAACCTCCGTTTCCTCGATCCGAATGCATTCGTCAATGTGATTGAAAGTTCCGAGATCATGGGCAATGGCTTCAAGGCACTGCCTACTGAATAGCCTTTAGTACCTGCTCAATCGCCACAGGGAAATACGCCTGCTCTAATTGGTGGATTTTAGCCGCCAGGGAGTCAGGCGTTTCTTTTTCATCCAAGCTGACGCGGGCTTGCAGGATAATCTCACCGCTGTCGTAAATCTCGTTGACATAGTGGACAGTAATGCCAGATTGGGCTTCCTTGGCCGCCACTACGGCTTCATGCACATGCTCTCCATAAAACCCTTTGCCGCCATATTTGGGCAAAAGGGCAGGGTGGATGTTGACAATTTTCTTCGGGAAAGCCTTGACCAAGTTCTCCGGAATCTTCCAAAGGAAACCAGCCAACACGATAAGGTCGACATGAAGGTCTTGCAGCTCCTTAATGAAGGCTTCGCTTTTGAATTCTTCTCTATTGATCATACGCAGGGGAATGCCCAATTTCTTGGCTCGTTCAATGGAATAGGCCTTGGGATTGTTGCACACTACGTTGATGATTTCAACGTCTTTGTTGTTGGCGAAATATTCGGCAATGCGCTGCAGGTTGGTGCCGTTGCCGCTGACGAATATGGATAGTCTTTTCATTCTCTGTGTCTTATGGTTACGGTTTCGTTTTTGCCCAAATCGAACCACACCAAATAGCCTTCATCCACCTTGCGGAAATCGATGGCTTTGCCTTCCACCACGATGGGTTTGGTGCATAGCAAGGTCAGACCTTTGATGGCTTCGTTGGAGTTGGTCAATTGTATGGTCTTGTTGTCGATAATAAGGTACTCGATGCTGTTGAGCTTCTCGTAATAGCTGAGGTATTGTTCAATGGTAGTGGGAAGGATTTTCTTTTCGTCGCGGAAGTGGGCGAGTTGGCTCAGCGCGAAGTTGAAGCCTGGCATGGCTACGGCGGTACCGTTTTCGTTGTACTGCCAGAAGGCGCGATAAGGATTGCTCCAGGCTGGATAGACATGTGTGATAAACGCATTGTGTTGGTCCACAAGACGTTGCAGGCGGATGCTGTCGAAGTAGTAATACCATTCGTGGTCTTCGTTTACCTCTAAGGTCGAGGGTGTCGACCACAGCAGGAAGTCTTTGTCGCCATTGGGCAAAGTGGTGATTTGTCGGTTGGGCAGGGCATCGCCGAAGCCGTCGAAAGGCTGCACAAAATGACCGTCGAAGTTATGGCTTTCCATTCGGTTTTCCTCGTAATAGGCATTCCAAAGATATCGCACGCCATTCTTTTTCCAAAGCTCGGCGGCATATTGTGGCGAATCGGGTAGCAGGCCGTCGCAAACCAAGTCCTCGCGGTTTTTGTCGGGACCATTGTTGTAGCCATGGTCAATCCAACTCTTGGTGTCGAATTGCCTTCTCATGAAACGCATGGCCTTGGGAAACTCGCTAGGGATGGTGGTGTAGACTTCGGGCGAATGCAAACAGATTTCAAAACCTTCTTTCTTGATGGTTTTCAGTAGTTTATAAAACTCTTTGTCCGTCTTGATGGAAGCAACTGGCCCTTTGAAAAGTCCGTTGCTGGTCTTTTCGTTGGTCACATTGTCGGGGTTCCAATAGAACACGCTCTTCGTGACGGGAATGTTGAAGTAGCAGAAGCCACCAACGGCATCTTCCGGTTTGGTGATGTTCTCATTTCCAAAGAGTACGGCACGATGAGTGCGAATATCGGTCCAGTCAGCGTGTTCGGTGAAGATGAAAGCTGATTGGTAGCCGTCCCATACGGGCATGAGGCGGGGAAGGTCGTCGGGGGCCTTTGAAAAGATATTGAATTCGCCTGTCAGCACCTCACCGGCTTTGACGTTACGGTAGGAAATGTCCTCGAAATAGTCGCTTGTGTCGCTACGCATTGGGTAATGCAACAAAGGATGGTCGCGCCAGTAGTCGATGTTGAAACAAGCAGTACGGTTCTCTACATCCAATTGCAGTGATGAGATATCAGTGTTGTGATATGTGCTGAATCCGATGTTGCCGTATTTTATTGAAAATCCTTCACGATCAAGATAATAGGTAGGCTGTAGGTTAAGACTGTCGATATGCTGGTTACGGCGGTAAGCAGTAATATCACCTTTCTCAGGCAGAGAAAGAACAAAAGCCAATCGGAGCAATTTGACATCTTCCTTGAATCGTGTTTTTGTCGTGATTTTTCGACCGAAACGGGGTTGGTAATCCCATCGGTCTTTCAGTTTATAGGATTTATCCCAGATAATTTCCCGCTGGATGTCGATTTCCGCAATGGATGGGTCATTGATGGTGTCGCCATCGGCATTGATATATTCAACGACAGGCTTTAAATCATACCAGTAATCGTATTGCAATTCAAAATATAGTGTATCATTTTCGGTTAATGAAACAGGCTCTCGTTTTATTTCAGGCTGATAGCTTGGTAAAGCATCGGCTTTGACTTTCAATTGTGCGTCATCAAAATACAGCCTTTCTTTCGCTTTATTCCAAACATAGACCTTAATCTCACTGCCTTGCGTATAACAGGCAGGGAAGTTGAGGTCAAGCTGCATTTGCGACCAATCAGTTGTGTCGTTCACATAATCTGCAAGGGGATAGGCGGCCCAATAACGGTTGCGGATGGTGTTGTCGATGCTCACCACAATGTCGGCTTGGGTGTTGGCATCGGCCTTAAACATGAAGTCGTATTTGCAGTTGACATTCTGGTTGGGGAAATCCTTGCCTGTGTTAATGCCGAAGCCCAAACCATATTCATGTATAGAGTCGCAGATAGAGATGTAATTCTCTTCCGTTGCGCTGCTGTCGGCCACAATATGAAGGTTGAACCAAGGCGCATTCCACTCCTGACGGTTCTCAAAGTCGTTGGTATATACCTGTGCCTTGGCCAAGAAGGCGGCAAATATGGCCGTACAAAACAGTATGATTCTGGGGTAAAACCTCATCAATGTCTTATTTTCGGCAAAAATAGTGTTTTTTGTGCTGAATCAAGTTCGCTTTCGGCAAAAAACTCTTGGTTCCTTTATATATAAATAAGGTGTACCTCAAAAACAGTCTTGAAAACAATTTTGGTAGGCAATGTAAAAAGTCACCCTTTTACCTCAAAAACATGAAAATTTTCCAGAGAACCTTGTCCAAAATATGCTTCTTTGGGTTGAAAAAGAAGGTTTCGTACCCTGAATCTCATAATTTTTGAAAAAATAATTGTTTTTTAAATATTTGATAATCAGTATGATATAAAAATTTTTCAAAAAATCGAAAAAAAGTGTTGAGCGTAATGAAAAAAGCTGTACTTTTGCACCCGCTAAACGAGAGAGGGGAAAGCAAGATTATGGAAGACGTTTGGCACAGTTCTTTGAAAGCTTGAGGCCAGCACAAGAAAACGGTCCGCATCCGTCGTGGAGACGGGAGGCGGACACGGGAAAAGGAACACAAGAGAACGAAGGCGGAACCCGAGATTCAGAATAGAAATTTGAGTACAACAATATTACAACGAAGAGTTTGATCCTGGCTCAGGATGAACGCTAGCGGCAGGCCTAATACATGCAAGTCGAACGGTAAGATCCCCTTCGGGGGATTGAGAGTGGCGGACGGGTGCGTAACGCGTATGCAACCAACCCCCCTCTCCGGGATAGCCGGTGGAAACGCCGGATAACACCGGATGCGCCGCGGGGGAGGCATCTTCCCTTCGGCAAGGCGG
>JAFRRE010000095.1 GCA_017428285.1 Bacteroidales bacterium
AGGCTTGCAATTGAACTCACGGTTTGGCAGGTCTTCTGACTTGTCCGAGCCCTGAAAGGGCGACCCGACATTATGCGAGCGGTTTTAACCCTCGCATAAAAAGGCAGGTCCCTTGCAGGGGTGAGCCTGTCGCCTTCCCATACGGATGAGCCGTACAGTGGCTGGGTTGACAGACCTTACACGGGCTTACAGCAGCGGGCACTGTTGTCGACTTTCACGGCATTCCCTTGGCCAAACTGGGTGCAAAAATACGAAATCTTTTTCATACTTTTGCAGACAAACAAAGCTATGGTCAAAGCACCTTTATACCGGAGGAGTTTTGTGACTAAAGAAAATCATTGGCGAGTCGTTTGGTGTTTTTTGTATTTTTGTCGCCTAAAACCAATGTAAATCGGTATTTGTAAGACCATGTCAAACTTAACCTTATTACAATGAAAAAGTATTTACATCTCATCCTGTTCCTACTCGTATTCGCTGGCTTCGCTCAAGCGCAAGGGCCCGCATCAACCGCCAACTGGTTTGGATACATCTTACCCCCCAACCCGGCAGAATACAAGTATATCTCCTTTACCATGCAGGATCTTGGGTCGGTGTCCGTTGCATCGGATGTGATTCCTGCAGTAACGACAGCGACCTTTGCCGACGGCTATGTGTGGAGCGTGAATAACGACAACGGCTATAACATTTGCAGGTCAAGCTTTGATGCCACCAATAATCACATCGAGGCGCCTGAAGTGATGGTTGCTGGCATTCCATACGTCAACGATATGGCATACAATCCCGCTGACGGATTGGTTTATATCATCACAGGAGAGCACCTGAAAAGCTTCAATCCGGCTGACCCCAGCAACATACAAGACCATGGCGTGATAGAACACGATGGCTTCAATTTGGCTATCGACATGGAGGGTAACGCTTATATGATTAGTTCTTGGGGCGAGTTTGGTATGTTGAACCTTTCCAATGCACAATTGACCGTGATCAACCCGATTGATTTGCCGATAAAAATGGCTTTTGACATGCTGACGGGCGAATTGTTCGGCGTTTATTATGGTAATCTGTATCAACTTGACCCTAACACCGGAGCCTATACCAATTTGGGTGCGCTCCAAGATGGTGGCAATGGCTATGACCCAACTTGCCTGTTTATGGCCTACAGCTCCAATCCGACGGAATTCACGGTCGGTAATTTGAACTATCGTGTCAATGATGACCATGTGTCCGTAACGGTCATAGGCCATGTTGACGGTTACGAAGCCACTGGAGATTTGATCATCCCGGAATCGGTGAGTTACGGAGGAAATAATTATGCCGTGACCACCATCGGAAACACCGCATTTATGTATTGTTTCTATCTGACCAGCCTGACCATTCCGAATTCTGTGACCACCATCGAGGAAGGTGCCTTTGCCTATTGCTCGGGCTTCACTGGAGATTTGGTGATTCCTAATTCGGTGGTCACCATCGAGCCGAGTGCTTTCTTCACATGCTATGGTTTTGACGGAGATTTGATTATAGGAAACTCTGTTTCAACTATCGGCGCTTGGGCTTTCAACTCATGCGACGGCATGACTGGCGTGTTGAACATTCCGAGCAATGTGGCATCCATTGGCGAAGACGCTTTTGTGTATTGTAAATTCCAAGGCATGGTTGTCGACCCCGAGAACCCCAATTATGACTCCAGAAATGATTGTAACGCCCTCATTGCGACAAGCGCGAACGAGCTGGCTTATGGATGCAAAAACACCGTAATACCCAACACGGTCACTGCCATCGGCAAAAACGCATTCAAGGGCATCACAGGGATGACATCGATTGAGATACCGGATTCGGTGATTTCCATAGGAGAGAATGCCTTTGCTTTTTGCATTGATTTGACTGGCGACTTGGTGATTCCGAATTCAGTTGAAACCATTGGTGAGAGTGCGTTCTTCCAGTGCGAAGGATTAGATGGGAAACTGGTTATAGGCGAATCTGTTTCCTACATCGGCGATATGGCCTTCAGGAAGTGTTCACACATTTTGTCGGCGGTTTCTTTGGCCACCATACCTCCTGTTCTTGGAAATGATTTGGGAGGCATGGCATTTGCCGAATTTGGCATCCAAACGCTTACCGTTCCATGCGGATGCGTTGAGGCTTACCAAAACTCTCAATGGTATGACCCAATCGGATTGAATGGGTTTTATGAGTTTATTGAAGATTGCACTGCTGTTTTTGAAACCGATGCTGTTAGTACAGCGGTTTATCCGAATCCGACATTCGGCAAGGTGAGAATCGAGGCCGAAAACATCCAGAACATCAGCATCTTCAATATCCATGGAGAAAAAGTCTATGAAGGTTCAGCCAAGGGTGATGTCTTTGAATATGATCTCAGCCATCAAGCTGCGGGCATTTATTTAATCAAGGTGGAGACAACAAAGGGTGTTGAAACGAAGCGGGTGACGGTTTTGTAGACTACTTTTTTTCTTTATCACAATTATCAATAAACAAATCATTATGAAAGCAAAAAAACTTATTTTCGCAGCCATAACCCTATTTTTCGCGGTGGGCTGCACAGGACCATCAAACAAAAGTCAAACTGACAACAATCAAATTACAGACAATATGGAAAACACTCAAAACGAACAGAAGGAAGCGGTCGTCTATTTGACCAAAAACATCAGCCCTGAAGGGTTGGTCAACATTTACAAGGCGCTGGGCGTTCCCGCCAAAGGGCGCGTGGCCATCAAAATGAGCACCGGCGAGGGTAGCAACCCCAATTACCTGAAGCCCGAACTTATCAAAGACTTGGTCAATGAAGTGGACGGCACCATCGTGGAGTGCAACACCGCCTACACTAGCGGTCCCGGTGATGAAAAAGACGACCGTAACAATTCCGCCAACCACTGGAAGGTCATCGAGCGGCACGGCTTCACGCCCACGTTCAAGGTAGACATCATGGATGAAGAGGGCGAGATGCGTATTCCCGTGCAGGATTCGACACACCTCAAGTACGACATCGTGGGCGACCACATGACCAACTATGACTTCATGATTGCCCTTAACCACTTCAAGGGTCACCCCATGGGCGGCTATGGCGGTGCATTGAAGAACCTCTCCATCGGCTGCGCCAGCCAGAACGGCAAGGCCTACATCCACTCCTCAGGCAAGATGGAAGTACTCGACATGGGCAAACTCTGGACGCAAGAATACATCGGCGACCAAGATGGTTTCCTCGAAAGCATGGCCGCAGCAGCACAAGCCGTGGTGGACTACTTCGAGAAGAAGGATGGTATCATCTACATCAACGTGATGAACAACATGAGCATCGACTGCGACTGCGTCGATCATCCCGCCCCCGTGAAACTTGAAGACTATGGCATCCTGGCCTCCATCGACCCCGTGGCCCTCGACCAGGCTTGTGTCGACATTGTCAACAACCAGGAAGTGACGGCCACCAACGACCCCACCGATTTGCTCAACCGCATCGACAAACAACACGGTGTCCATACCATTGAACACGCCGAAGCCATCGGCCTCGGCAGCCGCAAATATACTATCGTAAACATTGACAAATAACACATCCATGAAACGCATCACATTTATCATTGCAGCTTGCTGTCTGATACTGACCGCCTGCGCACAGAACAACAACAAAAAAGAGAACAAGGAAACACAAACCACCGAAACAAAGGAGAACAAGGAAATGAAGACATTGATCGTTTACTTCTCGGCCACGGGCAACACCAAGGCCGCTGCCCAAAAGCTGGCGAAAGAATTCAACGCCGATCTTTATGAGATCACCCCCGAGGTACCTTACACCGCCGCCGACCTCGACTGGCGCGACAAGACCTCGCGCTCGACCATTGAAATGCAAGACAAGACTTCGCGTCCTGCCATCAAGGGCCATTGCGAGAACATCGCCGACTACGACACGGTGTGGATTGGCTTCCCCGTGTGGTGGTACACTGCACCAACCATTGTCAACACCTTCATCGAAGCCCACGACTTGAGCGGAAAGACTCTCAACGTGTTTGCCACCAGCGGCGGCAGCGACGTGAAGGATTCATACAACGACCTCAAGAAAGCTTATCCACAATACACATGGAGTGAAAGCCGGTTGATGAATTAACACTGTCGGCTTCCAAATTGGCTTGAGCCGTAGCCTTCGGGCTACGGCTTTTTTAGTTGAATAAGCCCCTTGTTCGGCTCGATTTGCAAGACAGCCGTGATGAAATACAAGGAAGCCTATTTCACTATAAACGGGAACTTCTTATTGATGTTGTCGGCAAGGAACTGCGCCACAAGTTCAGTGGGAAACTTGGTGACGTTGAACACGAAATCATAGTTGCGGGCGTCGTAACGCGACACACCAGCGATTGTCTTCGTATAAACGTCGCGGGCATCATCGATTTTATCAATACGCATGCTGGCAGCGTCCTCATCCAAGGCATACTTCTCCATGACACGCTTCACGCGAGCTTTCCTGTCGGCGATAAAGAAGATTTTCATGGCGTAAGGATGGTTCCTGAAGACATGAAAGCCAGAGCGCCCGATGATGATGCACGACTCCTGCTCGGCCAGTTCACGGAGGATTTGCGCTTCGGCAAGATAGATTTGTTGCGAGGTCACCTCTCGGTCTTCTTGCGACACGTAACCTCCCCTACCAGCGGCACCGAATTGTTGGTAGAACCGGCAGAAATCGTTCCACCAATTGGGTTTGGTGGCTTTGATGTGCTGCATTTCCTCAACGGTCAGGTTGAATTTGGAGGTCAAGGTGTCGAGAATAGCCTTGTCATAAACGTTGACACCAAGTAATTCGCCAAGCTTTAAGGCGATTTCCCTGCCACCCGAACCGAACTCACGGTTAATGGCGATAACAAATTTCGGGTTTTCCATCGTTGTTTGTATTGATGGGGACAAAAGTACAAAAAAAACAGAAACAAAGCTATTTTTTGCCAACTTTAACGCATTTCAACCGTCGGGCCAAGTATTTTGAACAGTCACTTAAACAGCTTTTGATATTTTTTTTCTTCTGCAGTAACAAAACCCGATCTTCTCCGTATTACTGCAAAAGTAACCTGATGAAAAACTACAAAACCCCTATCATCCTGTTTACCGTATTCGAGATTATCGCCATTTCACTTTGGCTGGCAACAGGAAGTTTGTTCTATTTGCTCAACTTCAGCTATATCGGTACCATCATCGGTGTTGGACTGGCCTTGTCAAAAGCGGGATGGAAATATGCCAGAGAATTCATCCAGTTTGGCGTAGGCGCCTACATGCTCGTTTTCCTCGGACTGATATGCAGGGAAAACATGCAGATCGAGGGCTTTTGGTATTACTTGTTCTCCGGCGTGGTGGGCGCAGGTGTGCTTCATTATCTCATCGCCAAGATCTTCGGGCCTCTCCTCTTCGGGCGTGGCTGGTGTGGCTATGCCTGTTGGACCGCTATGATCCTTGACCTTCTCCCCTACAAACAACCACAAGGTCCGAGAAAAAAGATCGGCTTCATTCGTTACATTGTGTTTGCATTGTCGTTGGTCCTTGTTCTCCTGCTGTTCCATTTCGACAAAGCCAATAAGCACACCCTATTCATGCTGTTTCTCATCGGCAACTTGGTCTATTATGTGGTGGGCATCCTTCTTGCCGTTGTGTTCAAGGATAATCGCGCCTTCTGCAAATACATCTGTCCCGTCACGGTCTTTCTTAAG
>JAFRRE010000096.1 GCA_017428285.1 Bacteroidales bacterium
ACAGCAGGTGGTAGGTCTTGTAGGGTTCGGTGATGGGGTGTTGTTCGTCGATGCGTTCGTTCACATCGTGACGGCTGGTCTGTCCTATCTTTATCCATCCTGGGAAAGATGTGTCGTCGTACATGTAGATTTGCGGTATCGTCCGCCGCTCGTTAGGAAGTATCTGGTCTATCGTCTGCATAATATGTCAGTTTGTTCGTTTACGTTTTTATAAGCGAACGTCCTTATGCAGAAATAGTTAGGAGAAAACTTGTTTTAATGATACAGACTGCCGTGAACTACATCACGAATCCAAACGAACTGCTTGCCAGTTGTTTCATCGATGCATACCTCAAAAGCGAACACAAAGCCTTCGCATAAGAATTCGTGCCATCCCTGATCAATCCATTCTTGCTTCAACCAAGCCTTACGAAACCCTTGCATTCTGCTTAGTGTCCGCAATCCTTTTTCCATCCGCCATATTTTTCTGTCCACCGTTTCCTTGGTCAAGGTAGGGTGGTTCAGCAAGGCCGCATAGTAAAAGTCGTTGATCTTCTCAAACACCAATTCATCAATAAGTATCCTCATGCCTTTGTGCTGTAAAATTCATCCACCATTGCATACAATCTTTTGGTAAACTGGCTGACAGTCAAACTTCTGCGCTGTGCATCTTTGAAAGAGCATACACGAGGTACTATAGGCGTGTACTCAACGCATCCAGTAGCATGATTATGGGTACTTTCAACCAAATCATCCATGTGCTGCTTGAATTCCTCAAGTGTAAAACAACGGGCTAATTCCTCTTCACTTATTGTGCGAGGTTGAAGCGGAACGGCTGTTAACTCCTCATTGTTAACTTCAAGAGTGTCATATTGGAACTCGGGCTCGCTAGCCATCGAAGTTTTAGATTCTTCTGTGGAGTAATCTTTTGCCATGTCATGGATGTTTTTACAGTGCAAAAATACACATCTTTCTCAAAAGAAGCCAGTTTTCTCCTAAAATTTCAAAGAACGTTCTGTTTGTGTTTTATATAATTATTCCATTGGGCGAATCATACTCTCAATAAAGGCAATCTCGTCCTTGTCCAAGTCGTATTTCTTGTAAAGCATTTCGTCTGTCCATGGGTGGGAGAAGTCTTGGAGGGGAACATACAAATATGTGTCGTGCGTCATGTTTTTATTCTTGCGAATACCAACCATAAAGCGGAAGAACTTAGTCTTCATGTAGTCTGAAATACATTCTGCTTCAGTCTTGTCTTTTGTGAATATGCAAAGAAACGTTTCTGAACAAATCATGTTCGGTTCTCCAATCTCAGCCTTTCCAATTATCCGTGCTGGAATTGGATTCCCAAGTTGACCAGCCGCTCCGTCTGCTTTAGAAACAAAAAGTTTGTATTTTGGAAGAATGTCAGCATTTCGGGTAATAGTAACATTATCTTTAAGATACAGCACCTGTCGTTTGTTTTCATAGCGACATAATATCTTTCTACCCGTTTTCTGTGTGGTAATAAAATTCTCAATGTCTCCAACAAGATTAAATGGATTTCTTTTCGATACAATCTTTTCAAACGACAGCTCTTTCTTTGCTTGTACTTTTTGCAAAATGCTAATCACATTAGCATCACGTATCATAATATCCCCACCATCATCCAGATAACGTTCACTCTCTATGATGTTGCCATCAGACTGGTGTAAAAACACCTTGCATTTGCCATTATGTTTGGCGTTGCGCATAAAATAGCAAACGCCACCTTCTATTTGGACTTGAGGAAAACAATCTCCAGCATTAATATAATCATGCAATACTTGCATATGTTTGTCTCCCAGCATTTCTTTTCTGAATTCGTCAAGGTGTTTTCCTCCAGTCATCCATCGAGATGGCATAATCATAACCAAATATACGGGATTGACTTTCTTTGCCTGTTGAACAAACAGTTGATATATCGGCATTGCACTAGAACCTGTTCCACCCCCATCACTCATCTGATATGGAGGGTTTCCAATAATTACATCAAATTGCATATTCCTGAAAATTTCGTTCAAGTTTTTGTGAATGAATGGATAAGCGTAGGACTCAATAGTTTCTACACGGTCGTATTGGGCACGGTTGGCTCCACAATACTTGCATTTGCCATTTTCCCAAATGTGTTGGCAACGCATGTATCGCAAGTTGCCTTGTGCATCATCAAAACAAGTGGCCACACTATACTCACCATTGGCTTGTTTGGTGCAATAAAGTGTGCGGCGGCTCATTTCGGCAGTGAGGTCGGTGCAGGCAATGCCGAAGACCTGCTTGGTCATAATGTGGTCGATGCGCTGTTGCAAGTCGGGTATTTGCTCTTCCAGCCCTGCCAACAGCCGTTTGGCAATCTCGCGCAGGAAAACACCGCTTTTGCTACAAGGGTCAAGAAAGCGCGTCTTGCTGGAACGGAACAACTCCTGTGGCAACAGGTCGAGCATTCGGTTGGCCAACTCGGGCGAGGTGAAGACCTCATCGCTGCTCAGATTGGCCAAGCAATTGAGGATGTCGGGGCTATAGTTGTTCTTCATATCGGTAAAGTTGGGTGTAATGCAATGGTGGATAGGTACGCACAGGCTCGTCGAAACTTTGCACTTCGCCTTGCTCGTCGAAGAGGCTGTATTGGTGGTTTTTTGTGACAAGGAAATCAAACTGGAAGTCGCGCCGCGAGAACTGCATGCTGCCCGCGATGGGCGTCCACTCGCAGAAAGTGATGGGTTTGTCCTCGGCAGTGCGATAGGTCAGCGCATCGCCGCAGACGATATTCTTTTGCAGCATGTATCTGAGGCTTTCTTCATAACCGTTTGTACAGCCCTTTTTGCAAACTTGGTCAATCACTTCGGCAAACAACCGCTCACGGCAAGCCTCGGCATTGTCGGGCAGGATGTCAATGCCATAGCAGGAGCCTACGGCAATCAGGCTCTTGAACTCCCACTCGGTTGGGGTTTTGATGTCATTCAAAAGGGAAAGTTTGCGGCGTAGAATCTCGATAAGGAAATTCCCGTCACCGCAGGCAGGCTCGAGGAAGCGACTGTCGAGCCGGAAAGACTCGTCGCGCACCAAGTCGAGCATGGCGTTCACCTCGCGCGGATTGGTGAACACCTCGCCGTGGTCAGCCACCCTTTGGCGGCTTTTGATTTGTTTTGTGTTTTCGTTACTGGGCATAAAAAATCGTGGAACTTTTCTTACGACTTCTTAGGTGTTCCACGACCTGCCCAGTAAGTAAGTAAAGCCCACGATTACTCGTAGGCGTTTACCGCTTTACTAAACTGGGCTTGATATGTGGAACTTCAAGAAGTCAGTTAGAGCGAAAACGCTTTTATAATATGTTAGTTATGGTCTATATTTCTTTCTTTATCAAATAATTAAATAATTAATTCAATATTTTTATTAATTCATAGATACTATTTCATCAAATGCAATTCCCGATAAGCACGTCTAATGTTATCTTGAAACTGCCGATACGATTGAAGCTGACTCAATTTTTCAATTGATATTTTTTGCCCTATGGCAAGGTAGATGTCGCTAATATTCAACTCCCTTCTCCTACGTTTTGTCTTTTCTTGTTGGGCAATTCTAATGGCTTCTTCGATAATAAATTTCGGGTCTGCTATTGTTTCAGGTGCTCTATCAATCTTAAGTTCATTGTCTGTCTTTGTGGTTCCAATCTCGGTTTTTAGCAAAACCTTATCAACCAGCATCCATGATTCCATCATTTGAACAGGAATTATGGGAACAATTATTTTGCATGTAGTTTTATTGTCTTGGACGTTAATTAGTTCTTGAGCTGGAGCTATCATGGTATCAAGTGCGTTTTGATTTGTCGGGCCATCAGCATCTACATGGATACAAAGTATCATCATGCCAATATCATCAACACCTTGTCGCGCAGCTAATAATGCATATTCTTTAAAAGTAAGCCCAATTTTATTTACTTTTAAATGCCAAATGACGGGCTCCACATCTCCAAAGCACTCAAATGCGATTTCCTCAAAAGACCTTTCGATGATCTTTTCTAAGAAACGCACATCAGTTCTTCCCTCTGTTGTATATCCTATGAATACTTGTTTTGTTGCCATATTTACTCTCCACTCAATGAACTCAAATATTCCTTTACTGTCAGTATTGAGACTTTTTTATCCTGTTCGGAAATAGGGAGCGTAAGTTGACCATCCTTCGCCACAGGAAGAATCGTGGTGTTTTTTGTCTTTTGTTTTCTCCCATTTATCTCTTGTATTCTAGTCCTCATTTCAGCAAAATGAAGAGAAACATTAATGTCCTGTGCCCAATACATATGGATGATATTGACCAGCAGTGGAGAATGAGTATTGACTATCACCTGTCTTAATGGCATTTCCGAATCCATAAAGTCTGTTGACAAGTCTTTTAAAAGGTCAACCATTGTTTTAATTCGAAATGGATGAATACCGTTTTCTGGTTCCTCAAAACATAAAAGACCTGTGTGTGTGTCATCTTGTTCCAAGATACATAAGGTCAGCATCCTTAATGTTCCTTCCGAAAGAACCCTAGAGGAGTATTCTTTCCCATCTTCTCCTTTTAAATATATTACATACTGTTTATTTTCAACATCATCCTTCACCTCAACTTCAGAGTAATTAGTAATAAACTTGCTGAGTTTTCTGGATATTTCCTTTAAACAGTATGGGTCTTTCTGTTTGATTCGGAAAAGGGCTGCAGCCAAGTTTTTTCCAGAGAACGAAATGGAATCTTCGCCTGTTTTTTTGCTGGTCGGCTGTCGGAGATCTTCGGGGTTTAATTGTAGGAAATTCCAACTCTTCATTTCCTCTTTTGCTGCAAGAATATGTCGAAAATCAACAGAATCAAAACTGCTCAAAATCGTTTTTTTTGCATGCTGAAGATTAATAACACGCTTTTTCCCAGAAGTTCCATCTTGTGGAACATAAACAACGGGTATGTCGTTTTCAATTCTTGTTTCAATATATGGAACACCTCGCTTGCCTGTTACAACTTTAGGGCGCCAAAATTCAATTTGTTTATTGGGAATAAGTTTTATCCAATTATCATCGTTATGTTTTATTGTGTTCAGTCTTTCGTGTACAACTTCTAAATCATCCAACCCATTATCATTTATAAAATGCTTTATTTTTAATTCGTAATGAAGTCTTGTATACTTTAAAGTCGCAGTTGCCCCCCATGCGTCTGTAATATCTTTATTAACCAGCATTTCAACAACGAACTCCATGACTGATGCGCACTCGCCATTGTCATATTGAGTGAATAGCTCATGCAGGTCACCTCTCTGGTTTTCACGAAATGCTGTATGAACTTTGTCAACCTCCGCCAGTCGTGAAAGCAGTCGTAATGCATCAAAGAGGTTACTTTTCCCAGCAGCATTTGCTCCAGCAATTACGGTTAAGGGAGTAAAAGTCATTTCAAAATCTTGAAAAGACTTAAACCCATTTATTTTAATATAGGTCAGCATATTAATTCCTATTCAAATAGTTTATTTTGCAAAAATACATATTTATTTTGAATCACCAATTATTCCTCATCACCTCATCTACCAAATCCTACATCCCATACTCCATCTCCCGCATAAACTCATCAGCCACATAAAGGTCTCCATAAAGATAAAGGCCAGTGGACTTGTCATGTAGGTTAGCGCAGGTCTGGCTTTCGTAAAACAGTTGCAGGGCTTTCACGGGTTCAATATTCAGCCGTTTGGACAACTCCATTGAAATGGCACCAATGCGGTTGCTCATGATAATCTCCTGTATGACAGGCGACTTAACGGGGTCGTCATATTGCTTCTGTTCCATCATTTCACTCATTTCCTGCCCTCCCAATTGTTCATACATTCAACCAACACATCCGCAAGGTTCTCTCGGCTCTCACTATGAAGGGTTTCGTAGTGCGGAAGTATAAACCGTTCTATCAGTCCCACGCGTTTCATCCGTTGATACACCTCTTTGTAGGAAGTGTTCAGCAGTCGGGCGGTGGTCTCGATGCAAGTGGCCACAAAAGTCATCATCACTTGTGTCCTCGGTATTTCTACAACATTCTTCATAATGCAACCTTCAAGAAGGATTATTTATCACCGCAAAAATACAAATCTTTCCCTATTTGGCAAAATGATTTATTCCTCTATTTCTGTCGGCAGCCTTCGTTCCAGTAGGGGTACAATTTGTCCCCCACCTGAATTTAAGTAATCAATAACCAAAACGCATTATTCCATCATCCTCCCAAACTCTTCAAAACCTCCCATCCATTAGTTTATTTTGTCTTGCTGTTATTAGTATATTTTGCTTCACTGTTGTTAGTTTATTTTGTCTTGCGACTATTAGTTTTTGCCTTTGCAAGAATACATAAGCGTTGATTACTTCACAACAAATTTCACCGTCTCACAAATGCCTTCTCCCTTTACCTGCAAGAAATAAAGCCCCTTTTCCAATCCGGCAACGGAAATGGTTTCGCAAGAGGATCCTGCAGCCACTTCTTGTCCCATCAAATTGAAAATAGAATATTCTACCTTTTCACAAGGAAGGTTCTTCACATAGAGGACTTCGGAAACGGGGTTGGGATAAACTTCAAGTGGTTGTTGCTGGGTGTTTTCGTGAACGGCCAAAGGTCCATCTTTAGGAATAATGTTCAAAATGATGCCTTCCACCTTGGTCATGCCATAATAGAAATTGGGGTCGGGAATGTCGTACCAGTTGTCCAAAGTGCCACCGTAGCCAAAGTTGATATGGAACTTGCCATCCGATTCGCGATAGCCATCGACCACGACATTATGTCCGACCGTCCCCGCGGGATTCTCGACAGCAAGATGGGCGGGATAACCAGCTTGCAGATTGGAAATCAAGGTGGCGTACATTAGAGAATCGGGCTTACGAAACAGCATGCAGTCCGTAAAGCCAAAGCGTTGGTAGGCCTCAAAGGCTTGGTCTACATAAAAGGTGCCGGAACTTTCCGAAGTATAGACCTGCGTACAAGCCGTGCCGCAAGCAAAGACCACAGCGGCGCACAGCAGGTCAGATAGTTCCTCTCCGCGCTGGAAAGTGGCGTCAATGGAATCCAACATTTCGTTCAATTGCGGGAAGGACGGGAATTTCAAGGACATCCAATCGTCATCAATAACATAACTACGACCGGCATAGTAATGGTTATAGTCGTCATCGTCGGTAAAGCGGGTGTCTTGTGTCGTGCGCAAATAGTTGATGATTTGTCCCATGGCAATGGCAGGACAGCCTGCTACGCTGTAGGCATTGCCATTCACCGGGTCTCTGGGGCAAAGCTGGTTGTAGGGAAAATTCTGTGTCCAGTGTGAATGAAGCAAGCCATCCGCGCGAAGTGTCGGACTGGCCGCATCTGGTTTTACAACAGTTTTCAGAAGAGGACTTTGCGCCCAGCTGTTCAAAGCGCAAAGCGCAATTAGTAATAAGGAAAGAACTTTTGACATATTATATAACTTTTTTCAATTTTTATTGGTTTATTAGCTGTAAGCTATCAGCCGTCAGCTATCAGCTTGGTAGCACTGTAGCTGACTGCTGATGGCTGAAGGCTGACAGCCAAACAGCTATTTTCTCGTATCTACAAACTCATTTCGTTCAAATTTGATTTACACCGCAAAACTACAACATTTTCATTATCAATGTTAAATTGATTTTGTAATGTCCATGTAATTGTCCACATTGGGTTTTCGTTTCGTGAAGGATAATACCCTAATTTTGCGACCGAATTGATATGGATAAAATGGCATACCTACAATGAAACAAGAGATCAACCCACAGGACACGAATCGGGCTCAGGCATTTGAGCTATGGATGAAGTCGCCCATGCCGATGGTGACGCTCACTAAGGTCACCTTACCCATATCCTTCCAGTTCCATCATGTGCAAATGGATGGTGGACATGGAGCAAGATTTTTGGATGAATTACAAAAAACCATAAAGGTCTTTGAGTATGACAATAATATTGAACTCGGCCGCTGAATGATCAACCGTATAGTGAATAAGTAGATGAGCATTCTTACAGGTTTAAAATCACATCGTTATGGAATTATCAGATTGGTTTAAGGGATTCGAGAAAGGCGTTGTACAGCTTTCACCAGAACAACGGTCAGTTTTCTTCGCGGAATGCGGAAAGAACTGTGTGAAAGGCGGTACGCTCTCGGTTTACCAAAAACTCTATGAGGACGCTAAAGGTGACATGGATGTTTTCTTTGAGATGGCCAATGATTTGCCCGGAGTGAAAGGTGAGGTCGTCGAAAAAGGTCGTGTCTATCGGCTGGTCTTTTTGGAATGCACTTGTGAATTGTGCAAAAAAGGATATGTCACAACACCTTTGCTCTGTGAATGTTCGCGCCAAAGCGTGATGTATTCGATACAAAGTTTGTGGAAAGGCAAAAATTTCACCGTAACGCTTTGTCACTCCATCTTGGGTGGAGGAGCGGATTGCGAAATGAGGATAGAAGTTGGATAATAAACTCAAAAAGATGAAAAACACTTTATGAAAACACTGAAATTAATAACGCTTACCGCTGCATTGCTGATGACGGTTTCGGCATTAGCTCAAAACCAAAACTTAGTTGGCCACATCACCGATGAAAAAGGTGATCCTATGCCCTTCGTGAATGTAATGCTGCTTTCGCTTCCCGACTCGACCTTCGTGCAAGGAACGGTGACCGATGAGCAAGGCTCATTCCTCTTGCCGACCGACAAAAAAGACGGCCTGCTGAAAGTGTCGTGCGTGGGCTACCAAACCCAGTATGCAAAGGCTATCAACGGCCTAACCATCCAGATGACGATGGATGCACAACTCCTCGGCGAAGTGGTTGTGAAGAGCCAGTTGCCACAAACGCGGCTGACAGGTAACTCGATGATTACCACCATCCAAGGCTCGGTGCTTGAGGATTCGGGGACGGCACAAGAGATGCTGACCAAAGTGCCAGGAATGACGGGCAGCGAGGATGGCCTTGAGGTCTTGGGCAAAGGCGCACCGATTATCTATATCAACGGGCGGCTGATGCGCGATGACAGCGAACTGCGCCGCCTGCGTAGCGACGACATCCGTGATGTGGAAGTCATCAACAACCCAGGAGCGCAATATGATGCCACGGTGATGGCTGTGATCCGCATCCGCACCAAAAAACAACAAGGTGACGGCCTCAGCCTCGACTTGAACCTGACCGACGACCAAGACTTACAGTACGGCTTCAACACACCTCGTGGAAAACTCGGCTTGAACTACCGCAAAAACGGTGTCGATGTGTTCGGCTCGGTGTATTACAGGCATACGGACTACCGCCAATACAGCAGCTTGGAGGAAATCGCCAACACCACCAAAGTGTTCCGTCAGGCAGGTCCCTACACCATGACTTGGAAAAACGACCAACTCGTTTATACCGCTGGCGCCAACTGGCAAGTTTCCGACAATCATTCTTTGGGCATCCGTGCCGATTTGACGCATTATCTCGGTGGCGAGAACAAGGTCATCTACGATGAGGATGTCTTCGAAAACGACATCTTCCTTGACCATCTCTACAGCGTGCAGACCAGCAAGGAAACCAAGCCGCTCGGTATCCTCACCAATGCCTATTACAACGGCACTGCGGGCAAACTCGGCATCGACTTCAACTTCGACTTCTTGAACACGGCGACCAACACCGACCGCGAAAATGTGGAGCAAAGCCTGATAGAAGATGACTTTGTCAGAAGCAGGTCGGGAGCGGAGAGCAGGCTGTATGCCTCCAAGTTGGTGCTTTCCTATCCCGTTTGGAAAGGCAGCATCGAGGCAGGCACAGAAATGACCTTCGCCAAGCGTCACAATACCTATTGGATTGACAAGCAGACCATCGCCAATACCGATGCCGACATTACGGAAAACAATATCGCTGCCTTTGCGCAATATGCCTGCGATTTCGGGAAATGGGGTCAAACCAGTGTTGGAATGCGTTACGAACACACGCTTTTGGACTATAGGGATGTGACCAACAACGATTTCCTGTATCGTCCGCAGGATGAGTTCTTCCCGACGGCCTCCTATTCCGTTGCCTTGGGCAAGGTGGAGATGGGCCTGTCGTATGGCATCAAGACCAACCGCCCGAGTTTCTTCGCGATGAACGATGCCGTCACCTACATCAGCCGCTATTCGATGCAGGCGGGCAACTCGCAATTGCTCAACGAGCGCATTCAAGACCTTACGCTGAATGTGGGCTACAAATGGCTCGCGTTAACGGCTTCCTACGGGCATTGCAAGAACCCCATCACGCAATGGGCCTATCTCACCGATGGCGATGCCGCGCTCATCAAGCACATCAACCTCGACAAACCTGTAAACACCATCGGAGCCTATATTTCGGCAACCCCAAGGGCGGGCATTTGGTCGCTCAATGCCACCGCAGGCATGGAGAAGCAAGACCTTTGGCTCGACCTTGAGGACATTCATGTTCCCGAAGGTACTCGCAGGGTTTATTTCGACAAGCCTGTCTTTACTTTCAACGCTTTTAACACATTCAGTTTCAAGCACGATTGGAAAATTGACATCAACTTCATGTTTCGCTCGCGCGGCCATCAACTGAATTTCTACAACGATTACAACTACTTGAACCTTGGCGTTGTCGTGCAGAAGAGTTTCCTGAAAGACAAATCGCTCACCATCCGCGCCGCCGTGCTCGACATCCTGCGACACAGTGGCATGAACGAATACAGCGATATGGGCTATTACCAAATCCAGCAGAACAATGTTTTCTCGACGCACAAGTTCCAAGTCTCTGTGTATTATCGCCTGAACTCGACACGCAGCAAATACAAGGGGACTGGTGCTGGTAAAGATACGCAGGAAAGAATGAAATCATAGGTGGGAGGACGGTTCATCACAATCCCAATTTGGCCTTAAGCCTTTGTCGTGCCTTGGTGACAGAGGCAGGCGAAATGCCCAAAAGAAGGGCTTGCTCGGTCACGGAAAACTGAAGTCGTGAAAGCATGATCAGGCGGACATCGCCACGGGTGAGGTTGGGATGCTTCTCCCGAAGCGATTCGGGCGTGAGAGAGAAACCGTTTCGGAACACGCGTTCCATTTCAACCCATTCATTGTCCTGAATATAGCGAGGCGCGGCGTGAAGTTCTTGCAGCAGGTGGTTCTGGCCTGCCAGTGAATGGATCAAGAGATAGGATTCAACATCGCCCTCGGGTCCAGTGCCTTCTTGAGGCATAAACGATTCGCGATCATCGTTACCTGCGCGAATGACCATCAGGAATGCCCTCACATTCTTGCCAAAGATTTCGGACACTTGGGGAATGCTGAGCGCAGCACCGCCCTCCACGCAGGTATGGGCCAATCCGATACCGACAAGCATCAGTTGATAATAAAGCATTTCCGCGTCTTTTCCCCGCAAACCGAAAGACTGGCTGATGGCGGCAATCGACTCCTGCTTGAAGCCCACTTGGGTGTCGATGTAATCCTCGAAAGAGGTAGCCGAAGCCTTGTTGTCCATCACCAATTTGAAGAGTTGGGGCTCGTCGATGGCAAACCACAGGAAGGCCAAGCCCATGCCTTTGAAAGGTGGATTCAAGGAAAAGCCTGCGCCGACACGCTCCTTGAACAAACGACGGGCATCGGTGCGGACGGCCTCCAATACGCCTTCCATGGAGCCAAATTTCGAGAAAATGGCATTGACACCGCAACCCAACGCTGAGGAAAGGTTTCGGGCAGTAAGTGCGGAAGTGCCGCCTTTTCTCACGATGTCAATAGCAGCAGCGAGTATTTTTTCTTTCGTTACGCTTGTCGGTCTTGCCATAATAAAACAACTGTTCCGTTATTATTCGCCGCAAAAGTAGGGAAATCAAATTCAAATCCAATGCGTTTTGAGAACAAAATGTCGCAAAGTCCATAAAATTGTCCATATATGGTTTTAATTTCGAAACGGATAATAAAGTATTTTTGCAACCGTTTAGATATGAACAAGTAGAATCGTATTAAAACCGATGTCCCGATGGTATATAACAGCGGCCATATTAAAATGAAAAAGTATTTGGCAATTCTTTCAGTCGTCGTTTTGTTTGCATTTTGCAGTTGTTCCAAATTTGCTGGTGAGCCTATCTCCAAGGATTTCAGCATTACGGGCACCTACACCGAGCTTGAAGTGGAGGATGCGTTTGAGGTCACCGTTAGCGATGTGGCAACCCAAGTCACAGTTACGGTAGGAGAGAAAATCATGCCGAATGTGGTGGTGGAAACCGTTGAGAACACCTTGAAAATCTATCTCAAAGGTTGGCATTCCAACCGTGGAACGGATATGACGGTAATCTTGCCTTATAACGCTAACTTGACGAGTGTTGACCTGTCGGGTGCCTCGGAGTTCCATTCGGAATATGGCCTTGAAGGCAATAAGGTTGAGGTTGAGTTGTCGGGTGCATCTGATTTTTATTGCGACATCGATGCCGACGAAGTTGACATTAACCTTTCTGGTGCCTCCAATTTCATTGGCGAGGTTTTGGCTGATGAAATCGAGATGGACTTGACGGGTAGCTCCAACATCAAGGGTTATGTGGAGGCTCTTGACCTCGACCTTGAGCTGAGCGGTGCTTCGGATGCCACGCTTGAGGGACAAGTCGATAGGCTCATGATTAATTTGTCAGGTGCCAGCAACATCAAGAAGACCATCAACGGTAACAAATACGGCTTCACCTGCGACCAGTGCGAAGGTACAATGACAGGAGCCAGCAATGCCTACATCCATTGCGACGGCACCATCAAGGTCAACCTCTCGGGTGCCAGCGACTTGCATTTCACGGGTAATGCTTTCACTGGCGACTGTACCACTTCGGGTGGTTCTGACATCTATCATGATACGCTGTAAAACATTTAGACATGGAACAAAAGTTTTGTCAGAGCTGCGGAATGCCGCTCACCAATGAAATCCTCGGCACCAATGCCGACGGTAGCAAGAATGAAGACTACTGCATGTATTGCTATAAGGATGGTAAGTTCTTGCAAGACTGCACGATGGATGAGATGATAGAGCATTGTGCCTTGTTTGTAGACGAGGTAAATAAAGGACTGCCACAGCCCATCACGAAGGAAGAATACATCGGCCAGATGAAGATGTACTTCCCGCACCTGAAACGCTGGCGTAAGGAATTGTCGATAGATGATGACACTCCGGAAAACCCTGCCTTGATGGGCGTTAAAGAGCTTATCGCCAAGATGGCCGACACGCTGCCCATCACCATGATATCGTCGGTCGATGAGGAGGGCTTCCCTTGCACCAAGGCCATGCTGTCACCTCGGGTGCGTGAAGGCATCAAGGTGTTCTATTTCACCACCAATACCTTCTCGCTGCGTGTGGCTCACTACAAGGCCAACCCCAAGGCCAGCATCTATTTCTGCGATGCCGAAGGCTTCAAGGGCATGATGTTGCGCGGCACTATGGAGGTGCTGACCGACGCCCAAAGCAAGGAGATGATTTGGCGCGATGGCGACACGGAATATTATCCAGGTGGCGTCACCGACCCAAACTATTGCGTGCTGAAGTTCACTGCCACCGATGGCCGTTTCTACAGCGACTTCTATCCGAGGAGCTTTGTGCTTAAGTAAGGTTTGTTGATGAAATCCCTGCCAAATGCTATATCGGCACTTCGGTTTTTAGGATCCGTTTGCCTTCTATTTTTCGGCGTCGAGAGTTGTGCTTTCTGGGTCATTTATTTCGTCTGTGGTCTCAGCGATATGGCAGATGGCTATCTCGCCCGAAAACTCGGATGCGAAAGCAAAATGGGCGCATTGTTAGATAGTTTGGCAGATTTGGCCTTCGTGATATGTTGCTGCTTTAAATTGATCCCTGCTTTGGCATTTCCAAAATGGCTGTGGATCTGGGGCGGAGTGATTGTCGCCACCAAGGTCATCAATCAAATATCTGCCTTGGTGATTTACAAGAAATTCGTTTTTCCTCATACTGTTGCCAACAAAGTAACTGGGGTTTTGCTTTTTGTTGGAGTTCCTTTGACGCTATTTTTGGAATCGATTGTTTCGATGGTCATTGTAGCCGTTGTCGCAACATTTGCTGCTGTTCAAGAGGGGCATTTCATTAGGACGGAAAAGGGGCACTAATCATTCTCGCAAATTTGTCGTGCCAAATCGTTGAGCACGAGGCATTGGCTTCTACTTATGGTTATCTGTTCATTGTGGTGTTCCCATGGGGAAAGGATGAGTAGTTGGCCTCGTGCGCATGCCTCCATACGGGTGCCGCTTGGTTTAGCGAGTTCGGTAAGGCCGTTTTCCTGTAAGTAAATCAGAGGCAAGCCCTCGTTAAAGGCTGCCCTCATCACCGCTTTCTCACCAGGAGAGATAGCGGGAGAAACAAGCACTGCGCCTTGTCTGGCAGCTGTTAGGTATTCCTTTACTTTTGCTTGTATTTCTGCTTCAGTTAGGCGACGAGAGCACTGCACAAATAAGCGAACGGGTCGGTTGAGCAGGAAACAGTTACCGATGGCAGAGAATGAAACTCCAGCAACAGTTAGGTTTCGTTGGACACGGAATAAATCGGGGTGCTCGCGTTTCATAAGCAAGCGACGAGGGTTGTCGGCCAAATAGCGAAGCCATGTTTCAAGTTGCCCTGCTCGTAACAGGAGCTTGTCATTGTAGCCACGAGCAAAGAGCATTCCGTGGGTGCGGTCTTCGCCTCGTCTGTCTTTGTGGGGCGCGGGTTGGGTTTGTTGCGTTGGCAACGCAACAAACGGGACAGGCGGCAACCCAAGTACCAACTCGCGGTAATGCTTGTTGCAGCTCTGCTTAAACCCACGCAACGCCATGCCAAGCGGTTTTTCCATCCTATCTCTGACAAAAAGGATGCCGTGCAAATGGTCGGGCATCATTTGTAAAGCGATGACCTCCACTTCGGGGTGGTGCAATGGTGCCGCCCACCACTCGTCTGCAACGCGTTGGCCTAACGCTGAAAGCTCGATGTGCGGCTCATCTGGGTTGCCCTCAGGAGCATCGCTTCTACCTACAACATGCCCAAATAGAGCACGACGCTCCTCAGTCACCATCGTAATCATGTAGATTTGGCGGCCTGTATAGTCATGCCCAACACATCGCCGAAGCATGGAAGGTTTTTTCTCGCCAGCAAAGGCTTTTTGTGCTTCGTAGGTTTCTTTTTTCATGCAGCAGCTTCTTGTTTTTACACTGCAAAGATAGAATTCTTTCTACAATTATTCCAAAAACTTGCGGAAACGAGGCTTATGCCGTATTTTTGCAGCGTATAAAACGTTTGCAATGGAAACCGAAAGAATCCTACTCCGCCCCTGGCGCGATGATGACGCAGCTGCACTTTTCAAATATGCTTCCGACCCTGATGTCGGTCCTCGTGCCGGCTGGCCTCCGCATAAGAGTGTGGAAGAGAGCCTGGAGATTATCCACACTGTGTTTCATAACGATACCAATTGGGCTATTGAACTCAAGGCGACAGGTGAGGCCGTCGGTGCAATAGGCTATTTGCCTGCGCCCGAAAGTGAACTCCCGGCACGCGAAGGTGAGCCATTGGTGGGCTATTGGGTGGGCAAACCCTATTGGAACCAAGGCATCTGTACTGAAGCTCTTGCAGTAATGCTCGAACATATTCGCAAGACAACTGACATCAAATCGTTGATTAGCAGCCATTATTTCGACAATCCCGCTTCAGGAAAAGTGATGGAGAAATGCGGGTTTATGCCTACTGGTGAGACCTGCATCGACGAGAAGCTGACGGGGACGACAAAACCAACACGAGTGATGAGGTTGGAAATCCGTAGATAGAAGAAAAAGTGTATCTTTGCCCAAATTAATCTAACAACTCTTCTCACTATGAAAACAAGAAACCTACTTAAAATCAGCGTATTATCTACTCTTCTGCTGTTTTGTGGTCAACTTTTCTCACAGATTCAGACTTTTGAATGGCAAGGCACACAACGGCAATATCTCATTAAATTACCAGAAAACCATTCTGAGACGATGCCTATCTTGTATTTCTTGCATGGTTTGGGCGACAACATCACTCGATTGGACAATGAGTTCCATTTCCAACAGGTGGCTGATGAGTTTCAATGGGCAGTTGTGATTCCTCAAGCATTGACTCAGTCGGGTGCAACCATGTGGAATGCTGGACTGATGGCAAGCAGCATCGATGACTCAGGCTTCTTGATGGCGCTCCTTGACGCATTGGCAGAGCAATATCCCATCAATTTGGACAGTGTCTTCTTCACGGGTTTTTCGATGGGCGGTTTCATGACGCATCGCATGGCCATCGAGCATGGTGATCGCATTACCGCATGTGCACCTGTCAGCGGCCTGATTACGCATTCCATGGCGAATCAAACGGCTGTAGCACCCGTGAGGATGTTGCACATTCATGGCACTACGGATCCAGTGGTGGGTTACGACGGCAATTCGCAATACTTTGGCGGTAACTTGGGTCTCAATGTCGATGCCATCCTTGATTATTGGAAAAACGCCAACCATTGCGTTGCCGAACCCGTCATCGACACCTTCCCTGACCTCAAAAACGACGGGCTGCGTTTTGTGCGTTATACCTACGAGGGTGATGCCGAACTACAACACATCAAGGTCATCGGAGGCAACCACACCTGGTATATGAGCGAAAACCAATACGACATCGGCTACCTGACCGAGATTCATAAGTTCTTCACCATCAACAACGGATATGTTGATGTTGCTGAACATGAGCAAAATACACTGCAACTTTGGCCCAACCCGACTTCGGGATGTGTCACCATCAAAGTGGAAGATGATACGGTCGTTGAAGTGATGGATGTCCAAGGTCGTTGCGTGGCTAAGTATGCATTGAAGCCTGGCACTCAACAAATCGAGTTGAGAGACCTTGCCGAAGGCTTGTATTTCATCAAAGGAGAGAATGGTGCAGTAACAAAAGTAATGCTGACCAAATAATCCCTAAAGCGATGCTTGAACCAAAATTCGATACCTGCTTTTTTGAGCGTTATGCCATGGTCTCATTGGCCACGCTGTTGGGTGAGCATTATGCCCATTTGGTCAACCGTGACCGGCCTGACTTGCAGGATGAAGAACAAAGTATCGGTATCGAGGTGACCCGAGCCATCCGTGAGAACAAGAACGTGGCCAATGCTTTGGTCAACGAGATGGCGGGCGAGGATATCAAGGAAGTGAATGCTGAGGACTTGCGTCATATCAACCAAAGCGGTTATGCCTATGGTTTGGGCGACGGCAGCATCATCGGTCGCAATGAATACGAATTCTGGTCGTTGGCCTTGCCATTGAAGCGCATCCTCGAAATCAAGATGGACAAGGTGAACAACGGGTTTTACGGCGATTTCGATGAGTTTGGCCTTTTTGTTTTCACCAAGGAAGACTTGGACCTTGACCAAATCAAGCAGACCATTGCTTTCATGAGGGAGAAACAAGCCTACCAGAACCGACTCTATTCACGGCTCTTTATTTCACAGATTCAAGCTATGTTCGATTGCGACCTTGAGACGGGGCAATACAAAAAATATAAGGTCAGTCGCGAACAAAGGCGACAGTTTTACGATGAAGCCATAAAAACAGGCTTGTAGGGCTGTCGTATTACGGCAGCCGCTTTGAATATTTCATGCGGCTGCCACAGTGTGACAGCCCTACATTCTGTTATTTGATGATTTTGGCTACAAATGTGTTTTTAAATGTCCTGATAACGAGCAAATAAGTTCCGCTGGTCAGATTTTGGAACAAATCCCCGATTTCAATACGATTGAGACCTGCTTGTGCCTTGCTTAAATCCTTGTTGACCAAAAGTTTACCGTCAACGGAATAGATCTTGGCAAACAAATCGCAACCGTTTTCACATTCGATTTCGGCATAGCTTGAAGCTGTAACGGGGTTGCCGACAATGTGAATAGTTTGCTCGTTTTGAAGAGTTTCTTGAACTCCATTAGGGTCATATTCGTAGGCACCTATGTCGATGCAATTGTCGCTGACACGTTGGTTTCCATCCAAGTCAAGGCCATTGAGAAGATTTGCTGGCGTTTCTGGAGAGCCGGCATTGATGCATGGGCTATCGGGGTCAAGTTGGTAGTTTTCGTTATCTGGGTCAGCAAAAAGCGGGTCTGCATCAATGCAGTTTTCATATACGGTGATAACATCGTGATTTGAAATATTCTCAAGTCCGTACTGCACTAAGCAGTTGTGAAACTCTGGGGCATAGTCGTCGAGGGTCCACGACCACATCTGCACGGGTTCTTCGAGTGGCACATTATTGGTGTTGCCGTAGACGATGCAGTTCCATAGGACGGGTGAGCTGTGCTGGTAGAAGAAGATGCCGCCACAGTTGACGCCGACGGAATGATTGTCCACCACGGTGAGGTTGCTGACCAGAGGCGATGAGTCGCTGATGGCCAAACCGCCTCCGAAATGCCCCGAGGTGTTGTTGGCGAAAAGGGAGTTGGTAATGCTACACGGATTGTCGAAGCAGCGAATCAGATAAAGTCCGCCGCCGTTAATGCCAAAATTGTGCTCAAAGCGGCAACGGTCGATTTTTGCCATACAGCTGTCTATGCTCAATGCTCCTCCGATGGCAGTTTCACCATTGTTGTAATAAAAATCAGTTGTAGTGATTTCCACCTCGCATTTCAGGAAACGTAGTCCGCCGCCATACATGAAATATACCGTATCCAACTTGGTGTAAGTCAGATTGTTGTTAACCTTACAATCATGAATCACCACTTTTGAGTTTTCGGCATTTAGGGCGCCACCGTGTTCGCGAGAAAAGTTGCAGAACAGGTTGCAATGGCTTATTTCCACATTGTTGCAGTCGAAAATGCGAAGGGCGCCACCATCTTGGTCATCATCAAGGGCGGCTTTACCGTACTGAAAGCGGCAATAATCGAATTGGCATGCATCGGCATTGTTCAAGCGGATACCATTCCAACCGCCACGCCCTTGGTTGAAGCGGTAAAACCCAGTGGTATCAGCTATAGTAAAGAGGATGGAATCGTTTTCCGTGCCTGATGCTATCAATGACGCACCATTTTCTACTTTAATGCTGTAAAAGCTGTCAAACAGCACCGTCGTTCCAGCAGCGATACGCAATGAATCTTGGACTTTGACATCGCCAATGACCAGCACTGTGTCGGCTTCCCAGACACCAGATTGTAACCCCGAAACCTCAATGGTTTGAGCTTTGGCAAAGATGGAGACTGTCAATAACAAAAGTAATAGTCTGTTTTTCATACTTTGAAATCTTTTCAAGTCGCAAAAGTAAGGCATATTTTCATTTTTCGCCTTGTTTCAATAAAAATAATTATTTTTGCAGGTTCAAAACTGAGGAATACGTCGTTAATGGATAATTCTGCTTCCATATTCAATCACATGTCACAAGTGGAAGGTCCGTTCTCTTTTGAATGGATCTTTTGGGCTGTTTTGTTGGGATTGTTCTTGGGTCTTGTCATCAATATGGGTCCAGCCTTCATTACTTTGGTGCAAACCAGTCTGCATCAGGATTTTAAGTCGGCAGTACAGTTTGCTTTCGGCGTGATTTTGAACGATGCCATTGTGATAGCCATTTGCATTTTCACCTCGGTTCAGTTGGGGGTGTCGTTCAACTCGGGTGTACCTTGGTTTTGCATAGGGGCAGGAGCCATTTTGGTGGCGTTTGGAATAATGACATTTTTCTTGAAGGCAAGAAATAGGGAAACGCGCCATGAACAAAGAGCCAAGGAACTGTTGGAAGAGCAAGATGATAGCCCATCCCCCTTCTTTTTCATCGGTAAAGGTTTTGCTCTCAATGTGTTGAATCCTTTCGTATGGATTTTTTGGTTTTCGGCAGTGGCCATTGTTGTGGGCGGTACCAAGAACACCATCATCACCATTATCTTTTTCACTATCGTGTTGAGTACCAGTTTCGCACTTGATGTTTTGAAAGCTTGGGGTGCAGCAAAGCTGAAACGCTTTTTCGATGCCGATCGCACCACAATGATGAACCGCGTTGCAGGTATTTTGTTGGTGATTTGTGGTCTTTATTTCATTGTTTATAAGGGAATTATGAACCTCGTCTAAATCATATTACTATGGAAGTCAAAAAAGCAAATTCTGGCTGGATCGCGTTCCTTGTGAGCGGAATCGTCGCCATTGGTTATGGTGTATTAGCCATTTCGTTTACGGAGCAATTTATCGACATTCTCGAGATAGTCATGCGTGTTTCAGGCATCTGCATCGCTGCAACAGGTGCCATTTTCTTGATTGCCGCGATAATGCGTATAAGGAAGAAATTGCCTTGGGGCTTGATTCTTTTGGAAGCTGTGGCATTGATTACCGTTGGAGTACTTTCCGCCATTTATGCTACAGAAGCCCTTAAATTATTGGTGATTCTGATTGGTATGTGGGCAGCCATCATCGGTGCTTTCATGCTGCTTGTGATGTCGCGCACCAAGAACCTGTGGAACAAGGGCTTCTATATTGTGAGTGCTATCCTAAGCATAGCATTCGGCGTGCTGCTCATTGCACATCCCTTCGGATTCGTGAAATGGTTTATCATCTTGTCAGGTATCATCGCTTTGGTATTTGGCCTCATCATGATGATGTTTGGCTTTGCCATTCGTCGTGCCGACAAGGAAGTCAAAGTGGAAGTCGTTGAGAGTCGAATAGAAGAAAGTAATCTTTAATCCGACAACTGCTGAAACGCTGTCCAAGGCGCCACTTCAGGCAAGGGCGCTGTTATCTCTAATTGTGTCTTCAAAACGGGGTGTTCGAAGGCGATACGCCAGGCATGCAGGCTGATGGAAGCATCAGGGTTGCTACGCGGATAGCCGTATTTCAAGTCGCCACGGATGGGGCAACCGATGTGCGCCAACTGGCAACGAATCTGATGGTGCCTTCCCGTAAACAACTCGACTTCAAGTAGATAAAAAGTCTCTGATTTGTCGACTACACGATAGCTGAGTCGCGCCAACTTGGCTTCTTTGGTGCCTTCGGGCACGATGAACGACTTGTTCATCTTCTCGTTCTTGACAAGGTAGTCCTCCAATACATCGGCTTGTTTGGGTGGATGGTTTTTCACGAGAGCTAAGTAGGTCTTGCGGAAATCGCGATCTTTCACCTTCACGGTCATGCGCGACAAGGCTTTGCTTGTCTTGGCAAACATCACGGCGCCGCTCACGGGGCGGTCGATGCGATGGACGAGGCCGGCGAAGACATTCCCTGGCTTGTCGTACTTTTCCTTGATATACTCTTTCACATCATCGAGTAGGCATTTGTCGCCCGTCTTGTCGCCCTGCACGATTTCAGAGGGGAGCTTGTTGACCACGATGAGGTGGTTGTCTTCGTATAATATGCGATCAGCTATTGTATTCATTAGTCTCAATAATAACTCCACTACCAATAACATAAGGCTCTGTCTCATGATACACCACCCCAAACTGCCCAGGTGCCACACCTGAGATAGCTACTTCAGAAACAATGTTGGCACCACGTTCGGTGAGGCGGATATGGCCATAAGTGAATTCAGGCTGGTGGCGTATTTTGAAGCGTACACGCTGCCCATCAACGAATTGCAAGGCAGGATTCATCGGTTGCAGGTCGCCCAAGGGAACAATGTTGGTGTATTGTGCCACGGGATCGTAGCCCTGCGAAACATAGACAATGTTGTTCGGGATGTCTTTTTTCACCACAAACCAAGGTCCGCCTCCGAGACCCAAGCCTTTGCGCTGTCCGATGGTATGGAACCAAAAGCCCTTGTGACGCCCCAGTTTCTTGCCTGTTTCGAGCTCAACGATATCGCCAGGCATCTCGCCGAGGTATTCGCGGATGTAGTCGTTGTAGTTGATCTTTCCCAAGAAACAGATACCTTGACTGTCATGACGTTCTGCGCTTGGTAACTTGTATTGGGCGGCCAAACGACGCACCTCGGGTTTTGGAATGTCGCCAATAGGGAAGATGACCTTGCTTAGTTGTGCGTATGTGATGCGACCTAAGAAATAGGTCTGGTCCTTGAAAGTGTCGGCCGCCGTGCCGAGCCAGAAGATGCCGTTTTCATCCTCCCATGAGCGGGCATAATGACCTGTGGCAATCTTGTCGAAATTGTGACCTTCTTTCTCCTCAAAGGCACCGAGCTTGATCCAACGGTTGCACATCACGTCGGGATTGGGCGTAAGACCCTTGCGCACCATCTCCATGGTGTATTTTCCAACGGTCTCAAAATACTCGTGTTGCAGGTCCACGATGTCGAATTTGCATCCGTATTTTTTGGCGATGTAGGTTGTAATCTCGATGTCCTCCTCCGACGGACAGCTCGACAGGTCTTCCTTGCCCTCCATACCGATTTTGATATAGAAGATATGCGGGTCGTAGCCCTGCTCCTTGAGCAATGGCACCACCACGGAGCTGTCGACACCCCCCGAAACCAACGCGGCAATATTCATAGGTTAGATATTTTCTGCAAAAATAGGTATTTTTCGGTTTGTAGAGACGTTGCGCGCAACGTCTTTACATCATTTCATTCTGTCATCGAATAGGGTTTGTCCTCAGGTCTCATGCCGCGTTCCAGATTCGGCTCACCATCCATTTCGAAGACCAGTTCCCCGCCTTGCATCAATTGCTCATGGGTGATATATAATTTGCTGATTTCTTTTCCGTTAAATGTCACCTTTTGAATATAACGATTCTCATCGCTCACTTTTTGGGCCTTGATTTCCAATGTCTTACCATTGCCCAAGCGCACTTTCAGATAGGGCAAATAAGGTGCTCCAAATACATATTGGTCGCTGCCGGGACAGACGGGATAGAAGCCCATCGCAGAGAAGATGTACCAGGCTGACATCTGGCCGCAGTCGTCGTTGCCGCAGAGGCCGTCGATGTTGTTTTTGTAGAAGCGGTTCATGATCTCGCGCAGCCAGTATTGGGTCTTGTAAGGTTGTGAGGTCCAGTTGTAAAGGTAGGCGATATGATGTGCGGGTTCGTTGCCGTGGTTGTAGCAGCCCATGAGGCCTTCCTCGGTGACATCTTCTGTGTTCTCGAAGAACTCGGGCGGCAGTTGCATGACAAATAAAGTGTCGAGATTGTGGATGAATTGTGCATCGC
>JAFRRE010000097.1 GCA_017428285.1 Bacteroidales bacterium
ATTGTTCGAATCAATCCAATCGTCAATCCGTTTGATGGTTGACGATTTGAAACCGGCCACGAATGACGATATTGATTTGGGTTGGCGTTGGAATTGCGGGGACGTGGGTTGGGATTGGGGTTGGGGTAGAGACGCACGGCCGTGCGTCTCTACACGGTTTTGCGTCACCACACGGTCATGCATTCCAACGTGGCCGGAACAATCGCATTTCGATTTGTCCAATATCACAATGGCATGTAAATGGTCGGGCATCAAAACAAATTCGCCCAAAAACAATTCCTCGCGCAATTCGAACGATTTGAAAAATTCATCATAAACAATTTGCCCAAAATCGTTCAAAATCATTTCGCCGTTTTTGATTTCACCGAACAACCTATTACGCCCTACGGTGACAATGGTAATGTAATAATGCCCGCTGCTGCATAATTCCATCCCCGCAAACGATTTGACGGTATCCTATATTTGTCTCTGAATTTCTCTGTCATGGGCAAATCATTTCTCTTTCCCCATCCTCGCCAATAGCAAAGACTGTAATTCAGTTAATTTCAAATTTTCTTGTTTCTTTGTTTCCACAAATAAGTAAATGGATAAACTTTGTTGTTCAAATGAATCCAGCAAATCCTTCGGCGGTATCATAATAGCACTTCCCTTCAAATCAGTTTGAGTGATCAAACTCTGCACCCCACCTTTTGTTATCTCTGAATAATCCAAACTGGTAAGGATTTGATAACAATACTCATAGTATTTGCTTCTTACTACCAGCACATTATCCGCCATGTACATTTGTTGGTTATATCTGTTTACCACGCCAAGCGTTCCAACGCGACCAGTGGTCATCAGTTTCTCATCATAGTTGTAAGTTGAAGAAAAACCAATGACGCCCGATGCTCCAGCAACAGGATATTGGTATAATTCATCCCTTATATCGGACTTGTCAACGCATGTCTTGCCACTATTAACCTCGGCAATTTCTCCCAACTTCCCCCTTCTCCATCCCTCCGGCAGATTCTCCTTGTCGATCCCATCCACGAACATCTTGCGGTACAAGGCCTGTGCGGTCTCTTCCAAACGGGCAATCATCTGCTCGTTGAGGCGGATGCGGCGGCTCAGCGTTTCGTATTCTTCCACGATTTCGCGCTGGCGGGCAATGGAGGGGATGGGAAGCATGACGTTGCAAAGCTCATCCCAATCGAACACCTCACGCGCACTGCCATGGGAATGGAAACGGGCATAACGGTCAAACTCAGGACGGCGGAACCACATCATTAGGTATTCGGGCAACAATGCTTCATGGTCATTGACTTCAAAAACGGTATAGGCTTGTGAAACAATTGCATTATCATATTTGTTGAGTAAAGCAATTGCAATTTTATCTCCACGACGTGAGGTGTCTGCAATATAGACAAATTGTCCTCGCTCAACAATTTTATAGGCTGACATGTCCGTACCAATTGTGTTGGCAATAGAAGGCATAAACTCCTTTGACACACTTAGCCCAAGCAAGTTCGTCACCTTCAACTCGCTGTTGCGGACGTTCACCTCTCTGATATAGTCGCCTAAACGCTGATAGTTCATCAAAATATCTCAATTAGATTACAAAAATAGTAATAATAATCGAATAGGACGAAAAAAGATGGGAAAAGATGGGAAATTTAAGGAAAATTTCCTCTATTTTTGGAAAATGTTATATCTTTGCCACGAAAAAAGATTGAATAATGAAGATGGAGCCAACGCCAAAATTGAATCCCGAAAAACTTGCAGATGCCTTGCAGATGCTATATAATCCCGATATCCAGCCCCTATTTCAGAGAATCAGCAGCGAATATCTGTATTGGGACAAAGTGAAATACCTAGGGCCCAAAGACATCGACAAGGAAGTGTTATGGCAGGCCGTAAAGATTCAACGTGGACTGAATGCCCAAAACATTCGGTTTGGCAAACACACTTTTCACTTCACAATCACAAAACACATGCTGGCACTGCTCCATGATTTTGACATGAACTTGGGTGGAAGCCTTGGCACCAAAAACATCATCCCCTCCACCGACAAAAATTACTACCTGATCAGCTCCATCATGGAAGAGGCCATAGCATCCAGCCAAATGGAAGGAGCCTCAACAACGCGGCGGATTGCCAAAGACATGCTTCGCAAACAGTTGAAGCCCAAAAACAAGAGCCAGCAGATGATCGTCAACAACTATGAGACCATCAGCAAAATCTCAAAAAACTCGAACGAGGTTTTTACAGCAGAAAGCTTGCTCGATATTCACCGCTCAATAACTAGCAAGACTTTAGACGACCCTGAAGACGAGGGCGTGTTCCGCAAGAACGATGACATATACGTGGTGGATGGCATCACGGGCCATGTGGCGCACACCCCTCCTACCTATACAGAAATAGACGGGCTGATCCATGATTTATGCGATTTTGCCAACAACGACGATAGCGAAAACTTCATCCATCCCATCATTAAAGGCATTATCATCCATTTCATATTGGCTTATATCCACCCCTTTGCGGATGGCAACGGTAGAACCGCAAGATCCCTCTTTTATTGGTATATGATCAAAAAAGGCTATTGGTTGACCGAGTACCTTTCCATCTCCAGAATCATCTATGTCAATAAAAAGGCATACGAAAAGGCCTATCAATACGCTGAAAGTGACGGCAACGACCTATCATACTTCATCCAATATCACTTGGATGTAATGAAAAAGGCTTTCGAAGAATTGAAGAAATATCTCCAACGCAAAATCGACGAGCAACAGAACATCCTCAGATTCGTTGGAGTATTGAATATCAATGAACGCCAAAGGTATGTCCTCAAAACCATTTCCGATAGCAAGCGGACCATATTCACTCCAAAAGAGTTGGCAACACAATTCAACATTTCAGCCAGGACAGCAAGAACCGACCTGCAGGAATTGGTTAATTTGGGTTATTTAAGCACAACGAATTTGAATAAAAGAGCGATCGGATATATTAAATCATCTAGGTTTGAAGAATTGCTTCAAGCATCTTCCAAACAATAATTAGAGGAAATTAGAGGAAATTAGAAGAAAATTTCCTCTATTTTATCTTATTGGATATCCTAACTTCTCAAAAAGATCTTTCAGTTCTGTTTTACTTGCCTCTTCCTGCTGCAACAAATCACGGATCTCCGTTTGCAGTTCTTTCATCTTCGTGTCAAAGTCGATTTGCTCGTCGCGGTTGACAAACTCAATGTACTTGCTCGGCACCAACGAATAGCCTTTTTCCGCTATGGTCTGCATCTTTACCGACTGACAGAATTCCGGTGTGTCCTTATAGGTTTGTTCGCAGCCTTCCTGTTGCCAGTTGTGATAGGTGCGGGTCACTTTGTCCCTCGTCTCTTGGTCAAGTTCAACGTATTTCTTCTCGAAAGGAATGCCCATCTGTCGCAAGTCCATGAAGAGGATTTCGTTTTCACGGTCGCGGTAGTGGATTTCCTGGCCGTTCTTGTTCACCACTCGCGCCTTCTTGTTGTTGCTCAAAATCCACAGCGTCACGCTGATATCGGTGGAATAAAACAGATTGCGCGGCAGGATGAGAATAGCCTCCACCTTGTCGTTCTCGATGAGTTTGCGACGGATGGCCAACTCGGTGCCATCGGCACTCAAAGCTCCGTTGGCCAACAGGAAACCCGCCACACCGTTGGTGGAGAGTTTTGAAAGGATGTTCAAGATCCAGCCATAGTTGGCGTTCGAGGTCGGCGGCAGTTCATAGCCACTCCAGCGGGCATCGTTGGTGAGTTGGTTGTCCTCGCGCCAGTCTTTTTGGTTGAAAGGCGGATTGGCCATGATGTAGTCAGCTTTCAAATCCTTGTGCTGGTCGTTATGGAAGGTGTCGCCCTGTTTGATGTCAGCCGAAATGCCACGGATAGCGAGGTTCATGCGGGCCAGCTTGAAGGTGGTGTTGGTGTTTTCCTGACCATAAACGCTCACGTTCTTCTGGTTGCCATGGTGCGCCTTCACGAACTTCATCGACTGCACGAACATACCGCCAGAGCCACAACATGGGTCATATATCTTGCCATCATACGGCTCGATGAGCTCAGCGATGAGGTTGACAATGGATTTTGGCGTGTAATATTCTCCCTTACCCTTGCCTTCAGCGATGGCAAACTTGCCCAAGAAATACTCGTAAACACGTCCAATTAAATCGTTCTCTGAGTCCTTGACGGTATCCAGTTTGTTGATTTCGTCGAGCAGCGAGGCAAACTTGGTCTTGTCCAAACCGAGATTGGAGTAGTAGTTGCTGGGCAAAGCGCCAGCCAGTTGCTTGTTCATCTTCTCGATGTTGGTGAGCGCGTCATCGATGATTTGGAAGATATTTGATTGCTTGGCGTTCTCCATGATGTAAGTCCAACGGCATTGGGGCGTAAGATAAAACACATTCTCCGCCGTATAGAACTCCACTTGGTCGATATATTCCTTCAACCCTTGTTCAACGAGTTCCTGTTTGCGCTGCTCAAAGCGGTCGCCAGCGTATTTGAGGAAAATAAGACTCAACACTACGTGCTTGTATTCGGCAGGTTCCACGGCACCGCGCAGTTTATTGCACGACTCCCAGAGGGCAGCCTCCATGGTTTTGTTTGGCTTTTGCTTGGGTTGGGTGTTAGTTTTTGTTCTAGGCATAACTATGGTTCAATTAATACAGCCTTCAGCCTAAAGGCCAAGGGGTCTAATCTCATTCGATAAAACTTTATGTTTGGATTCAACTTTTTTGCAACTTTTATTATTTCCTTTCTTGTTTTCTCATCGACCTTTCCTCCGAAATATAGCGTTTCGAAACAATCGGGATTAAGGTCATGGAAAACATGTGTTCCTATATAGTCAACAAAAGCAGGGTGATGAGGAACTGATGCGGGCCAAGGATCTATCAACAAGAAACGGACTTCCTGCTCGTGAGCCCAGTCTATTGCTTTGGTAGATAACTGATATTTGAGAAAGTCAAGACGATCACGAAAATAATCTGGTTTCTCAACGATGTCCTTGTATTGAACCTCCATCTCAAAAGCACCAATAAAATTAGAGTGCATGATTTTTGAAAGACAAGCCTTGGTTTTTTCTCTGTTCAATCCAATGCAAATGCCTTTATGATTACCATAATAGCTCCACATTAGCATTGAGTTATTGTTTTTGGATAGGCTACAAATCCAGCTATCGTCTCTTCGGTTCTTTGCATTACCTGTCTCTACTTCTTCAACTAGTTTTTTACCCCACACTTCAGCTTCTCTGGTACAGGCATTAGAATAATCAATTAAACTTGGGTGGCAATCAAACGGATCGTTCAACTGCGTGGCATTAGTAAACTGAAGATTGTGATTTTTTAGCATCAACAATCCTCCATCAGCATCAAGGTATTTATACAGGATCTCAGTCATCCCAAAGGTTCATTTGTATCTCTAGGCTTTAAAACAATCTTCAAATTTACGAGATTTTTACCTTTTAATTCAACATTTTTTCGCAATCTTTCTCAAGATGTTACATTGATTAATTATATTTATAATTATTATTAATACATATTCGTTGATATTTAGTATCTTTGTAGCCTACTTCTTTGAACTTAAACTATGAATAAGAATAAACCATTCAGCAAAGACAAACAAAACAAGATCTCATTTTCAGAACTAATGGATCTAATCGGTAACACTTGCGATTACAAGTTTTGTATTGTGGACGAGAATATTGACGAAGAATTAAAACCAGAAAACCCCTCCGAATAGAGGGGTTTTAAACTGTGTTATCACGGGGGGAACATGCCGAAACTCGCCCCTTACGTCTTGATAGTCCACTGGTTTTTCACTCCGTGTCCGCGACCAACTGATGCAAATATACAACAAATTCCTAAATCTGCAACATTTTCGTAAACTTTTTTTATCTGCCGAAATGATGTTTCAACAGCTTTTGTAATCTTTTTCAGGGTGTAAAATGAATTAATTAGTAATGTTAATTTTAATTTCATGTTTTTGAATAAATATCATTATCTTTGCGAGAAAATCTCTAAAACAAAGTATCAACCATGGCGAAGCAAAGCAAAAATAGAGTCAAGCTCGAAAAACAATACCGAAAAATTGGTATTATCCCCAAATCGGCAATCACAAGAATATGTAAGTTTATTGAAATACCAGACAATGCTAATACAATACGAGCCAATCCTTCAAACGTTTTAAAGCACAACGAAAGCCATCTTAACTCCATCAAACATGCCCTTGATACGCTAGGAATCACAAAAGAAAGCTATGCTGATATATTGCCAAAAACTACAACAAAATACGGTTGGGGAACAGACCCAAATCTATTGGCTTATTAAATCAATCCATTCAGCACGATTGAAACAATTGATAAAAATGGAATTGGTTTGGGAGAAATAAAAAAGGGGGTTGCCAACAACGCCCCCTAAGCCGCTTGCCCGACCTGTCCGTTAACCACCCAACACACAATATAGCAAGATGTGAGGGCTTTGGCAAATGGACATTGCAAAGATACAACAAATTCCTAAATCTGCAACATTTTCGTAAACTTTTTTTTATCTTCCGAGATAAGCCATGCCGATTGCTTATCCCCTTCTTGCCTCGCGTTTCTTGGAACGGCGACCTCAACATTTTTTCGTAATCTTTCTCAAGATGTAAAATATATTAATTAGTAATATTAAATTGTAATCACATTTTTGAATAAATAACATTATCTTTGCGAGAAAAATTCTAGAACAAAAAAACAACTATGGCGAAGCAAAGCAAAAATAGAGTAAAGCTCAACAAACAATACAAGAGCATCGGGAAAATACCTGTATCTGCACTAAAAAAGATAAGCGAATTTATGGATCTTCCAGCACTGGCCAGGGATATTCGTTCAAGCGAAAATAACATGGTAAAGCACAATCATCGGCACATCGATGAGTTGGAAAAGCAATTGAAGCAACTCGGCATCACCAAAGAAGGCTACGCCGAATTCGTGGCAAAAAACTTCAACCAGATTCGACTGGGCAATAAACCATTATCGCTTATTTTGGCCGTTTTACTGGAGAACATCAACCACATCGCAGCAGTCCATCTTCATTATGACAAAAGGGAGAACTTTTGGCTAGTCACCACCGTTCATGCCATCAAACCACGGAACTTGGAGAAGATACCACTCATTTGGAAGCGATAATAAAAAAGGGGCAAAAGCCCCTTTCTTTTTTCTCGCAGTCGCCCCTGCTGCTAGGCTGCTTGCCACAGCCTGTCTGTTAGCTGCCGTCACGTAATCGTTGGGCAAGATACGGAGGCCTGGGCGAATTCAGACCATGCAAAGATACAACTAATTTCTAATTCTGCAACATTTTCGTAAACTTTTCTTATCTGCCGAGATAAGCCATGCCGATTCTCACCCCCTTCTTGCCTCACGTAACGGGCGATCCCAATACACCTCGCCACCAGCTCCAGCGGCTAGGACATCGATGGGATCGCGGAATTGCTCCAACAAGGCCTGCTCGCGTTTCTTGGAACGACGCCCCTTGGCTTCATAGAGCACCTTGCTGAAGTAAGCGTCGTAGGAGACGGCATAGTCCTTCTCGTCGTTATGGGGAAAAAAGGTCACCGCAGCCTCATAACGGATCTGGCCGGCATCGGAGTCGGCAATGAGCATCACCAACGCGGCATGACGCGGCACGCCGTTGAAATCCATCTCTGCGGCGAAATACTGCTCATAGACGTTGATCGTGGCCATGGCTCAGTTATCTGGAGAACCACTTGTTCAAGGTCTCTTCAGCCTCCTGATCCATCTCGGGAGTGATGTGCTGCTTGATCTTCCTGTAGGCGATGGCAATGACCGCCACTTCATCGGCCCAACCGAGAATGGGATGATGCTTTGCCGAAATCAAGTTGACGGGAAGAATCAAATACGCCAGCGCACCGTAAATGATCGCCTTGGCTGATCTAGGGGTGCGGTCACTCTTCAGCACGTAATACATCAGCAACGCCTTCTTGGTGGTGTAACGCCCCAGCCGCTTGGCGCTGTCTTTAATCCGCTCCCATAACCCAGGGAGGTTGTAACTTGAAGTGTTCGATTCCATGGCATTCTACAATTTGAGCGCAAAGATACAGCAAAAGACCGGATCCCGCAAGTGGCTCGATGAGCAAAGACAAACCATCGAAAAAAAGTTATTCTCCACATGAAACATCTGGCCATTTCCAGCTACCTATAGGCGAAACAAAAACAGATCACCTATGAAAGAAAAGCTAACCCCACTGTACAATGACGCCGTCAAACAAATCAAGACGGCTATCTTACAAAGCCAGGCAAAAGCTTTGGCCAGCGTAAACCAGGAACAATTGGCGCTATACTTCGGTATTGGGCGATACATTTCTCAGAACTCCCGATCAGGATTTTGGGGCAAGGACGCCATTGAGACCATCAGTAGGCAATTATCATCCGAAATGCCTGGACTCAGAGGTTTTTCATCTCGCAACTTACGGAATATGAGAATGTTTTATGAGCAGTGGGAACACTTGGACTCCAATTTGGCAGTTACAACTGCCAAATTACAATTCTCTAATAATGAAAACAATACAATTCGTCAGTTGCAACTGACAAATTACGATAACTTCCCAATTTCAGCCTTCTTTGGTATTGGTTTTACGCATCACTGCGCCATCCTTTCAGGAGTCAAAACACTTCAAGAAAGGTTATTCTACATCCAGTTATGTTTTAACCAGAGTTTGACTGTTGAAGGAATCCAACAACGAATCTCCGAAGACACCTACCATAATCAAGGCAAAATGACCAACAACTTCGCCAACACCATGCCTGATTACAAACAAGCTTTCCGGGCAATTCAAATGTTTAAGGATTCTTACCTTTTGGACTATATTAACACTGAGCAACTGGGCCAACGCGAAGAAGACATCGACGAACGAGTCATTGAAAATGAAATCGTCCACAACATCCGCAACTTCATCATGACCTTTGGGAAAGGCTTCTCATTTATTGGAAGCCAGGTCCATTTTGACAAATTGGGTCACGACCATTGGGTGGATCTGCTCTTCTTTAACCGAATCCTACGATCACTGGTGGTGGTAGAACTGAAGAAAGGAACCTTTAAGCCCAGCTATCTGGGCCAACTATCCCATTACCTCCACGTCCTGGATGACGACGAAAGGATTGAAGGTGAGAATCCTCCCGTTGGCATCATCCTATGTAAAGACGCAGACAAGACCTTTGTGGAATACGTCCTTCAAGACTATCAACGACCGATGGGCGTCGCTACCTATCAGACCCGTCAGAAAAAGCTAATGGAGCTGCTCCCTAACGAAGAAGAGATGAAAAAGTTACTTTGAGCGCCGACGAGCGAACCACTTCCCTATCCGGTTTCCGCTGTTGATCTCCATGATGGCCAAGATGCCGAAAGCGATGGCGACGGTGGCCTTGAGAGCGGCGAAACCGGTGTGAAGGGCCTCTGGAAGCTGGTTGGAGACGATGTTGTAACTCGTCCAGAAGATGCCTGCACCGGGCACCAAGGGGAAGATGCCGCAGATGAGGAACACCGTGATGGGACACTTCCTCCCGATCGACTGAAACAGCGCCGTCAACGTGACCAAGGCCGTGGCACAGAAGATGACCTCGACGGGCGACATGGCGGTGTAACGGCTTAACACGAGATAGAGCAGCCATCCCACCGTGCCACAGAAACCGGCGTCGAAATAATACTTGCGTGGCACACCAAAGAGGGCGGCAAACGACACGGTGCCCACGAAGGCGGCGATGAGTTGGATGGCATAGCCGGCCGTCTGCGGATCGGCGGTGAGTCCTCCCAACACGGGCATCGACCCGAACACATTGCCGTCGAACATAAAGGCCAAGGCTACACCCAAGGCGATGCAGAAGAAGGTCAACAAGGCATCCAAAAGTCGTGTGACACCGGCGATGTAGTCTTCGTTGGCCATGTCACGGATGCCGTTGGTGAAAGGCACACCGGGAATCAACGGGATGATGGCACCGATGATCATGTTGCTCAAATGGTTGCCGAGCCCGAGTCGGTACATCCCGATGCAGAGCAAGGTGGCCAGCAGGCCGCCCGTGGCGTTGCCCACGATGCGAGAAAGCCTTCTGGAGCCTACAAAAAGCATGAACACCCACAACACCAGTCCTGCAATGAACGAGGCCACACAGTCCATGAAACCGCCTCCAAAGATGATACAGAAGGCTGCACTGCCCATGGCAGAAGCCAGGATCTGCTCCCAGGCGGGCTTGGCCTTCATGGCACGGATGGTTTTCAGCTGTTGATCCAGCTGCTCCAAGGTGTAGCGCCCCTGCTCCACTTCCCGTGACAGCTGGTTGACGGCCACCACCTTGTCGAGGCTTGCGCCCTTGATAGGGATGAACTTGGATCGGGCGTAGTCCTTACCTGTGGCTATGATGCCGTTGCTGAGCACGAAAAAGCTCTCATCATCCACACCATAATGGCTGGCAATGCGCTGCATGGTCTCCTCCACACGGGAGATCTCGGCGCCGTTCTCCAACAAGATGGAGCCGGCTTCGTAGGCAAGGTCTAAAGTTTTAGGGGTATCGGTCATGACGTCGTTTATTTGGGTAATCCTTTTATCATAGATTTCAACAATCCTTCACAGCCTTCCAAGACATCGATCCATGTGGCCTCGAAATCACCCGTGTACCACGGATCGGCCACCTCGCCGGGACGATGGGTGTAATCCATCAAAAGGCTGATCTTATGGTCAGGATCGCCTCCCAAGAGACGATGCAAGTTGCGGACGTTGTTGCGGTCCATCACGATGACATGGTCAAAATGACGGTAATCGTCCATGGTCATCTGCCGGGCTGTCTTCCCTTGACAACCGATACCGTGTTCCGCCAGCTTTCGTCGCGCTGGAGGATACACGGGGTTGCCGATCTCCTCGGTGGAGGTCGCCGCAGAAGCAATCTCAAAGTGGTCTTGGAGTCCCTTCTCCTCCACAAGATGCTTCATCACGAACTCCGCCATCGGACTGCGACAGATGTTGCCGTGACAAACGAAAAGGATCTTGTTTTTCATATTAGGTTATTTGCTGGCAAAGATAGGGAAAAAAGCAGAGATTGCGTTTTCTTTTCTAGACTTGATAAAACTTAATAAATTAATACTTGACAAATTTATATTATCGTTGTATATTTGCAAACAAAACTAGTTTTTTTTGAAAAACTATTAACGACAATTTATTTAATATAGAATCAGAATTATGACGAAAAAACCAGAATTATCAGAAGATTTGATTAACTTTGCGGATATAAAAACAATGGAAATCAACATGAACACTGAGTCCAATCTCAAACCCTATACCATTGAAGAACTTCGCGAAATGATTGCTATTAGCGAAAGGCAATTTGCTGCTGGTCAATGGCAGGATTTTGATGAAGCAATGGACGAGATTGAAGCCGAACTCGCCGCTGAAGAAAAGAAATCCGAAATGGCAGAGTCCTTATGAGGGTGATTATTACTGATTTCGCGAAGAATCAAATACGCGAAACTGCTAAATACATCCAAAAAGAGTTTGGAAAGATTTCTAAGGATAACTTTATGAAGAACGTCCAATTAACAAGGAATCTAATTGGAACAAATCCGTATCTTGGCATATTAGAGCCTCTTTTGGAAAATGAGCCAGGAAACAATCGCAGTATTGTAGTGAATAGTTTTAACAAATTGGTTTATCATATTGTTGACGACCATATAGAAGTATCTGCTTTCTGGGATATGCGACGTGAGCCCGACTCTTTAATAGGACAAATCATCAGCGAACAATAACCTTGGAAGAAATAAAAAGAGACAGCCCCACCAAAGGGCTGTCTCCGATAATAATAGAAGTTGTGATTCGGATTACTTCTCCACTTCCTTCTTCAGGCGCTCCGTCAACATCGGGACGATCTTGTGCAGATCACCCACGATGCCAAGGTCAGCGACGCTGAAGATGGGGGCGAACTTATCCTTGTTGATGGCGATGATGAAGTCAGACTCCTCCATACCAGCCAAGTGCTGGATGGCGCCGCTGATACCGCAAGCCATGTAGAGGTTCGGGCGGACGGTCTTACCGGTCTGTCCCACCTGACGGTCGTGAGGCATCACACCATTGTCAACCATGGCACGTGATGATGACACCACTCCACCGATGACGTCGGCCAAGGCCTGCAACTTGTCGAAGCCTTCCTTGTTCTGGACACCACGGCCACCAGACACCAAGATCTTGGCATCGGCGATATCGACCACGGTCTTGTCTTCCTTGATGGTCTCCACCAGTTTCACCTTGAATTTGGTGGTGTCGAACTGAGGAGCAAACATGGTGACCACGCCTTGACGGCCTTCCTCACGCTGACGCTTCTGCATCACGCCAGGACGCACGGTGGACATCTGCGGACGGGTGTTCGGGCAGATAATGGTAGCCATCAGGTTGCCACCGAAAGCAGGACGGGTCATGCGGAACTGCAGTTCACCGTTGCTCTTCTCGTCGGCAACGACTTCCAACTTGGTACAGTCGGCAGTCAGACCGGTCTTCAGACGGGCAGCGATACGCGGAGCCATGTCACGACCGATGGTGGTAGCACCGTACAGCACGATGTTAGGATGACGTTCCTTGATGATCTGGTCAACGACCTGTGAGTACTGCTCGCTCAGATAGTCCTTCAGCTCGGGGCAGTCTGCCACAATGACCTCATCGGCACCAAACTCAATGAGTTTCTGGGCCTGGTCCTTGATGCCACAGCCGAGCAACATGGCCACGACCTTCTCGCCGAGAGCGTCAGCCAGATCACGGGCCTTCCCTAAAAGTTCGAAAGCAACGGATTGGATGACACCTTCACGTTGTTCTGCGAAAACGAATACGTTCTTATAATCTTTCAATTCCATGGCTGTAACTTTTAGATGATGTGTTTTTCTTTCAGTTTGTTGACGATCAGCTCAACGGCTTCTTCCTCGCTCACCTCGTGGACCTCGCCCGGGGCCTTCATGGCCTTCGGGAAGCTCTGGAACACCTTGGTGGGAGAACCGCTCAGACCGAGCTTGGTCTCATCGTAGTCGATCTTGTCGGCACCCCAGACCTCAACTTCCTTGTTGTAGGCCTCGACGATGCCGCTGACAGTCATGTAACGTGCTTGGAAAGCGGAAGCCAGCACGGTGAGGAGGCACTTGCCTTCCACCTCGAGGACTTGGACGCTGTCTTCGTTCTCTTTGTGGACGAGCAGGTTGCCATTGGGAAGCAGCTTGGCATCAGCCACGTAGCTCACCTGCGGCAGACCGAGGTGCTCGGCCATCTCGGGACCCACCTGGGCGGTGTCACCATCGATGGCTTGGCGGCCGGCGATGATCAAGTCGTAGTCCAATGAACGGCAGAGGCCAGCCAAGGCATACGAGGTAGCCAAGGTGTCGGAGCCGGCGAACTTACGGTCAGAGAGAAGGATGGCACGGTCGGCGCCCATGGCGAAAGCTTCGCGCATGATGACGTCGGCTTGCGGAGGACCCATGGAGACCACGGTGACATTGGCACCGAATTGGTCCTTCAGACGGAGAGCCAGCTCGAGACCGCCCTTGTCGTCAGGGTTCATGATGCTCGGAACACCGTCGCGAATCAAGGTGCCCTTTACCGGATCGATCTTGATTTCAGTGGTATCCGGAACTTGTTTGATACAAACGATAATATTCATACTGCTTCCCTCCTATTATTTCTTGAACAATTGACCAGCGATAACCATACGCTGCACTTCTGAGGTACCTTCGTAGATCTCTGTGATCTTGGCGTCACGCATCATGCGTTCCACAGGATATTCACGAGTATAGCCATAGCCACCATGGAACTGGACAGCCTTGGTCGTCACTTCCATAGCAGTCTCGGCAGCAAACAACTTAGCCATAGCGGCATCAGGTGAATAAGGCAGACCCATGTCTTTCTTCCAAGCGGCGCTTCTGACGAGCAGACGGGCAGCTTCGACTTTGGTCTTGAGGTCGGCCATCTGGAACTGGGTGTTCTGGAACTGAGCGATGGCCTTGCCAAACTGCTTGCGTTCCTTGGTGTATTTGACGGTCTCATCCATAGCACCTTGAGCAATACCCAGGGCTTGGGAGGCGATACCGATACGACCACCATCCAAGGTCTTCATGGCAATGGTGAAGCCCTTGCCAAGAGGTCCGAGGAGGTTTTCCTTCGGCACTTCGCAGTTTTCGAAGATCAACTCGCAGGTAGCGCTGCCGCGGATACCCATCTTGAGTTCCTTCTTGCCGATGCTAAAACCAGGCATGCCCTTCTCCACGATGAAGGCGGAGATGCCCTTGGTGCCCTTCGACTTGTCGGTCATGGCCATGACGATGAACACGTTGGCATAGGAGGCGTTGGTGATGAAGATCTTGGTTCCGTTGAGGATCCACTTGTCACCCGCATCGACGGCAGTGGTCTGCTGCATGGCAGCATCGGTGCCGGCATTGGGCTCGGTCAGACCGAAAGCGCCAATCCATTCACCAGAGGCCAGCTTGGGCAGGTATTTCATTTTCTGTTCCTCGGTGCCATTCTCCAGGATGGGAGCCATGCACAACGAGGTGTGAGCCGAGACGATGACGCCGGTGGTGGCGCACACCCTCGAGAGCTCTTCGACCGCCATGATATACATCTGGACGGTACCGCCCTGTCCACCGTACTGCTTCGGAATCGGGATGCCCATGATGCCGAGCTTGCCCATCTTCTGGACAGTCTCCATCGGGAAGCGCTCCTGTTCATCGACTTCGGCGGCCAAAGGCTTTACTTCGTTCTCCGCAAACGATCTGATCATCTGCAGGAACAACTGTTCTGTCTTTGAGTAGCTAAAATCCATACTATATTTAGTTAGGAGTTAGGAGTTAGGAG
>JAFRRE010000098.1 GCA_017428285.1 Bacteroidales bacterium
ATGAGTGCCTTTGGCGCAGGTTTCGTGTCAGCTGCCTGCCTTTGGGAATGGGAATTTTAAATTTTAAATTTTGAATTTTGAATTTTGAATTATGAATAGAAGAGTAGTAATCACCGGCATGGGCGCCATTTCGCCGATTGGCAACGACTTGCCGACTATATGGAATAACTTGATGAAGGGCTATTGTGGTATCGACTTCATCAAATCGTTTGATACCACCGACCTCCCCGTGAAGATCGCGGCAGAGTTGAAGGACTTTGATCCCGAGGCTTGCGGCGTCGACAAGGGCTTCGTCAAGCGTAACGATCGTTTTGCGGTCTACACTTTGGCTGCCGCCTATCAGGCCATGAAGGACAATGAGGACCTTCAGATGGATCCTAGTCGTCTTGGCGTGTATGTGGGCTCCGGAATCGGCGGCTTCGACACCATTATGAAAGGGGTCAAGACCTATTATGATGAAGGCGCACGTTGGATTTCACCATTGATGATCCCCACCATGATTGGCAATATGGCTTCGGGTAGCGTGGCCATCCGTTACAATGCCCAAGGCCCATGTGTGCCAATTGTGACAGCATGCGCCACAGGAACACACAGTATCGGTGAGGCCTATCGTGCCATCAAACACGGTTATGCTGATGCCGTCATTGCAGGTGGATCGGAAGCTGGCATCAATCCCGTTTCCATTGGTGGCTTTGCCAACTGCAAGGCGTTGACGAAGTCGGAAGACCCCAAGTATGCCTCTCTGCCGTTCAACAAGAACCGTGCAGGTTTCGTCATTGCCGAAGGGTCGGGCATCGTTCTCCTTGAGGAATACGAGCACGCCAAACAACGTGGTGCGAAGATCTATGCCGAGCTCTGTGGTTATGGCAACTCATGCGATGCCTACCACAGCACAGCTCCGCGTCCCGATGGCACTACGCAAAGTTTGGCCATCAAGCAAGCCCTCGAAGAGGCTCAATTCAAGGCTGGCGAGAGCATTTACATCAATGCCCACGGCACAGGTACGCCGATGAACGACAGCGGCGAGACCCGCGCCATCAAGATTGCGATGGGTGAGGAAGAAGCCCACAAGGCCCATATCAGCTCGACCAAGTCGGAGATGGGTCATGCCCTTGGTGCAGCTGGCGCTATCGAGCTTATCATCAGTGTGATGGCTTTGAATAACAATACCGTGCCTCCGACCATCGGTCTGGATGAACCTGACCCCGAGTGCGACCTTGACTACACGCCCAACAATCCGCTCAAGGTGGATTTGGACATTGCCATTTCCAATTCCTTGGGCTTCGGTGGACATAATGCTTGCTTGGCTATTCGTAAAATATAATTGCTTGTAGGGCTGTCACATCGTGGCAGCCGAACCACATCGGCTGCCGTGGTACGACAGCCCTACAAACCAACAATTAAACGATCAAACAATCAACGATTAAACAACAATATGAACAGAGACGAAATCAAACAGTATCTCCCGCACCGTGAGCCTATGCTTTTGGTCGACGAGATGAACCTCGATGAGAATCATGTGTGTCATTCCAAGTACCATGTGACGGGCGAGGAGTTTTTTCTACAAGGCCATTTCCCTGGCGAACCTGTTGTGCCAGGCGTTATCCTTTGCGAAATCATGGCTCAATCGTGCGCCCTGCTGATGAAGGACGACCTCATTGGCAAACTGACCTTCTACACGGGCATCGACAAGGTGCGTTTCAAGAACAGCGTCAAGCCGGGCGACACCGCCGAGGTGGAAGCCACATTGACCTATCATCGTGCCAACATCTACATCTGCTCCGCCGTACTTAGCGTGGGTGGCAAGATGTGCGTGAAAGGCGAGCTTTCATTTGCCCTGCTCCCCGACACTCGCAACAAACAATGAATCTCGAATTTTAAATTTTGAATCTTTAAATCTTAAATTTAAAATGGCAACGATTCAAGACAAAGCGCGGGCGTTTATCGCTACCAAGCTGAACGTCAGCGAGAGTGAAATCACGCCAGAGAAGAACCTTTTCAACGACTTGGGCGCTGATTCCTTGGATGTTGTGGAGCTTCTCATGATTTTGGAGAGCGAATTCAATGTGAAATTCTCCGAGGACGATACGGCCAATGTCAAGACCGTCGGCGACTTGTATGCAATGATTGAGAAATACACAAAGAAGTCTTAGGACTATGACCTGTGTCAATGACCATGACCGCTTCAACTATGGTGAAAGCAGTCCTGGTCATAGTCACAAGTCAAGGCCAAAAACAGCAAACGATCTTAAATCTTGAATTTTAAATCTTTAAATCTGAAATATAATGGGATTATTAGACAATAAAGTGGCTCTGATTACTGGAGCTGGTCGTGGCATCGGCAAGGCCATTGCTTTGCGTTTTGCCCAGGAAGGCTGCAACATTGCCTTCACCGATATCGCTTTGAACGATGTCGTCATGGAAACTGAAAAGGAACTGCAAGCCCTTGGCATCAAGGCTAAGGCTTATGCCTCAAATGCGGCCAATTTTGAGGAGACGCATCAGGTCGTCGATGAAATTGTCAAGGACTTCGGTCGCATCGACATCCTTGTCAACAATGCAGGTATCACCAAGGACACTGCACTCAAACGCATGACCGAGGAACAATGGGATGCCGTCATCAATGTGAACCTCAAGTCGGTGTTCAACTTCACCAAGGCTGTGCAACCCGTCATGTGGAAGCAGGCTGGTGGTAGCGTCATCAACATGAGCTCGGTGGTAGGTGTTTCGGGCAATGCCAACCAGTGCAACTACAGTGCTTCGAAGGCCGGAATCATCGGCTTTACGAAGAGTGCGGCCAAGGAGATGGGTGTGCGCAACATCCGCCACAACGCCATCGCCCCAGGCTTCATCATCACTGCCATGACCAACGCCCTGCCTGAGGATGTGCGCAAGGCTTGGGAAAGCTTGATTCCGCTGCGTCGCGGTGGCACGCCTGAGGATGTGGCCAACGTGGCCCTCTTCCTCGCCTCCGATCTCAGCTCGTATGTCACGGGACAGGTCATCCACTGCTGTGGCGGCATGAATTGCTAAGAAAACGAATTATTGAAAACGATAGCAGAAAGGAAAGCCTCGCTGATTGGTGGGGCTTTCTTGTTTTATTTTTTGTTGAAGGCTTCCAAAACCTTCGCCGAGTAGGTCTTCGAAACAGGAATGGAATCCAATCCTTCGCGTTCAAAGTCGATGACAAAACCATCGGCTTCGTTGTGCAAGACGCTCACTTTCTTGATATTGACGATATAAGAGCGATGACAACGCATCAACGAGCTGGAATCCACGCAGTTGTCCTCAATGGTCTTCATCTTGCAGCGTAGCATGTAACTGGCAATGGTGCCACTGCGTTGGTAAAAAACATTGATATAATTGTCTTCCGCTTTGATGTAATAGAGGTTGTCGAGCTTGACGGAAAGCTTCAGGTTGCCGTTGTTGTCCATCAGGTTGATGATTTCGGTGTGCTCAGGCATCACCTCATCGTCTGACTCTACCGTGTCGCTCTTCGTGAGCATAAGGCGTTGTTGCGTGTCTTTCAATAAGATAACCAAGTCGATGACGGTATAGGGAACACCTAAGGCCACCATAGAGACAAGGAAGCTCTTCGCCAGGATAAAGGCAAAGCTATGTCCCATGGCTTCAGTGATCTGGATCTGGAAATAGGAGAGTAGGGTGTAGTACACGGCAATCAGCACGATTTCAAGGAAAAGCCAGAGGATATAGAGCCAAAAAGGGAAATGCCGCATCTTCTTGACGAGCCATGTCATCAATGTTCGGCTGAGGGCCAAAAACAGGGTGCCAGTACCCACAAATGCCAAGGTGGTGAAGAAATAGTTTCCTTTTCCGACTTGAAACCAAGCAGTGGCGGAAAATGGAACATAAGCCGTCAGAAATACGAGAGCAAACAAAGTCGAGATGATGACGTTGATCGACTGGCTGACAGGTTCTGTCAGGCACTCAGGGGTTTGCGTTATCAGTCGTTTTGGGTATTTCATCGTTTGCTCAAAAAAAGTGCGGCAAAGATACGAAAACTTGTCAAATTGTCAAATCCTTCAGGACCTCCCAAATCAGATTGCCCTCGAAGCCTTTTTGCATAGCGTAGGCGGCCAATTTGCGTTTTTTCTCGAAGTCAGAATTTGCTTTTATGGTCTTGGATTTGGTCTTTAGGATGTCAATGAGACGTTGGCGGTAGACTTCATTGTCGGTTTGTCCTAAAGCTTCATCGATGATATCTTTATCGATGCCTTTCTGTATGAGGTGGAAACGGATTTTGTTGACACCCCAACCACTTTGGTTGACCTTGCCTCGAACAAAAGCCTTCGCAAACCGATCGTCATTGACAAAGCGGTTATCCAACAGATAATCTAGAATTTTTGTTTTTTCCTCCTCGGAGATGTCGAAGGTCTTCAACTTGTCCTTGACATCTTTGACACAGCGTTCTTGGTAGGCGCAATACTTGGCCATCTTGTCAAGAACCTGGTCGGGCGTGAGGGGCTTTTTCTGCATCAGCAGTCGATTTTGAGGTCACCTTCCTTAATCCAACCTATCTTTCTGAAAACAAGGCCAAAGAGCCATGTCAGCAAAGCAGGGAGCACGAAGCAAACCAAAGCCATACCAATCCACATGTTGGCACCGCCTTCGGGCATGGCTGTGTAGATGCCGATGGGTCCGACAAGGCCGCAAGTACCCATGCCGGAACCAATAGGGATGTTCTCCAGATGGAAGATGCAAGTTGAGATGGGGCCTGTGATGGCTGCAGTGAGTAAGACTGGAATCCAAATTTTGGGATTTTTCACGATGTTGCCCATTTGCAACATGGAGGTACCGAGACCTTGTGCCACGAGTCCGCCCCAGCGGTTTTCCCTGAAACTCAACACGGCAAAACCAATCATCTGGGCGCAGCAGCCAGCCGTGGCAGCGCCTCCTGCGATGCCGCCCAAACCGATGGCTAGGCAGATGGCTGCCGAACTGATGGGCAGGGTGAGCACTGCTCCGATGACCACAGAAACGACAATGCCCATAAGGAAGGGCTGCATCTGCGTGGCGTTCTCAATGAAGGTACCGAGGGCAGTCATCACTTTTTGGATGGGGGCACCTACGGCATAAGCCATCAGCACGCCGCTGATGATGACCACGGCAGGCGTGACGAGGATGTCGACTTGGGTTTCCTTGTAGACGATTTTGCCTAGTTCTGCGGCTACGATCACGGCAACGTAGGCCCCCATCGGTCCACCAAGTTCGTTGCCTGCGATACCCACGGCGATGGCGCTGAACAGCACCAAGCCTTCGCATTTGAGCTTGTAAGCGATGGCAACAGCGATGGCAGCTCCTGTGGCGGCCTTGGCATATTTGGCGATGGTCTCAAAAGCTTCAATTCCAGTCTTGTCTCCTAAAGTTTGGAAAATGGTGCCGATGAGCAACGAAGCGAACAGACCTAAGGCCATAGCACCAAGAGCGTCGACAAAATAGGCCTTCCAGGTCATGTCGACGCCCTTGCGCTGTAAGAATGATTTGAATTTGGTCATGATGAGTGTCGGCGTTTCGACAGGCTCAACGACCTTAACAAAAGCAGGTCCCTGAGCTTGTCGAAGGGCCGTCCTTTAATTAAAACTCAATGCCTTGAATACCGTTGTCCTTCATCAGGTCGGCGAGCTTGGTGTCGTTGTCATCGACAGCAGCGAGGCAGTTGGTGACAATGCGTATCTGCTTGGCAGGATAGAATTCCATCAGGTCCTTGGTGGTCTCATAGACGCAATAGTCTGTGGCGATGCCGCAGATGTCGACGCCTTCGAAATGTTCAAATTCCTCGATGGTACGACGCAACTTCTCACCACTGTGGGCGTTTTGGAAGATGCTGAACTCTTCCTTGTCGGCAAGGTCACCCTTCTGCATGTAATGGATTTCCAATCCCATATTTTGCTGCATCAGGCCGTCCAACACTTCCTGCAAAGCAGGATAGACGTTCATGCCTTCGGTGCCTTGCACGCAGTGGGGAGGGAACACGCCGCCTTGCTCCACAAACGAGCAGTGGTTGGCGGGGTGTGCATCTTGGGTGACGATGATCCAGCCATAGTTCTTCCAAGCACCTTGTTCAAGTGCTTTGGCGAGATAATCCATGGCCGCAGGACCATTTTTTGTGGCAAGACTACCTGTTGTGAAGTCGATTTGTGGGTCAACGATGATGAGCAGATTGTTGGGTAGTTTGACAGGCTCATTCACCACTTCTTTTTTTGTGACTTCTTCATTTTCCTTTTGGTCGTTTTTCTGATTGTTGTTGCAACCTGCAAAAGCAAGGGTCGCGATGAGCACGATGGCTCCAAGGATGTGTCTTTTCATTGCTTTACTTTATGATTTAGAAATTTGCGGCAAAAATAAGGATTTATGTTGAAGTGTTGAATGTTTAATTGTTTAATTGTTGACCAAGGAACGTGGGACAGCTGAACAACTGTCAACTCTTATAAAGTCTCTTAATCCAATCTGCATGTCCGATGCGCCGCAATGCGTTCTTTACCCACTCGCGGTTCTCGGGTTTGTACCAGAAGAAGAAACGTTGCTGGGCGAGTTTCTCTTCTTTGGTTTTGGCAACGAACACGGGCTCCAAAGTGTAAGGGTCATAACCAGAATAATAGATTTCGGTAGCTAAGGTCATCGGTGTGGGTGTGAAGTCTTGTACTTGCTCCAGGTGATATCCTAACTCTTTGGTTCTCACCGCCAAATCTGCCATGTCCTCAAGGTAACAATCAGGGTGCGAGGAAATGAAATAGGGGATGAGTTGTTGGTTCAGATGCTCTTTTTCGTTGATTTGGTCGAACTTCTTCTTCAGTTTCACGAACATGTCGAACTTGGGCTTGCGCATGAGCTTGAGGACGGCATCGCTGGTGTGTTCGGGTGCTACTTTCAGTCGACCGCTGACATGTCTCGTGACCAGTTGGCGGAAGTATTCATCGTAACCCATAGCCTTGTTTTCCTCTGGAGTGCTTTCGTGTAGGAACAAATCATAGCGGATGCCTGAGCCGATGGTGGCTTTTTTCACTTTTGGGTTTGCGTCTACCTCTTTGTATATCTCGATAAGCGGATGATGGTCGGTGTTGAGGTTTTTGCATACGGTGGGCTGTAGGCAGGTGGGATGAGCGCATTTCTCGCAGAGGGTTTCATCCTTGCCTTTCATGCGATACATGTTGGCCGAAGGTCCTCCAAGGTCGCTGATGTAACCCTTAAAGTCCTCCATTTCAGTGACTTTTTCCACCTCACGCATAATGGATTCCTTGCTGCGTGAAGCCACGAACTTGCCTTGGTGCGCCGAGATGGTACAAAACGCACATCCGCCGAAGCATCCCCGATGTAGGTTGACGGAATGCCGAATCATTTCGTAGGCGGGAATCACGCCGCGTTTGGCATATTTGGGATGCGGCAACCTCGTGTAGGGCAAGTCGAAGGAAGCATCAATTTGCTCCGTGGTAAAGGTTGGTAGAGGCGGGTTAATGACAAGCCTTTGGTTGCCAATATCTTGGATTAATCTAGCTGCGTGTTTCTTATTGGATTCTTCCTCAATATGACGGAAGTTGGAGGCGTATTTCTTTTTGTCTTTTAAACAGACTTCATGTGAGACAAGTTCGATAGTCTCGCCATCGAAAACGGGAAGTGGTTGTTTCTTGTCTTGCAAAAAGAAGGTCTGTTTGATGTCGGTCAGTTCGGTGACTCTCTTGCCACTTTGTATGGCTTTGGCGATTTCCACCATGGTGAGTTCGCCCATGCCGTAGACGCCGAGGTCAGCTTTCGAATCTACCAAGATGCTGGGTTTTAGGCAGTCTTCCCAATAGTCGTAGTGGGTCACACGGCGTAGCGAGGCTTCAATGCCGCCGATGATGACGGGCACATCGGGATAGAGTTGCTTGAGTATGTTGCTGTAAACGATGGTGGCTCGGTCGGGACGAAAGCCTGCCTCGCCGCCTGGGGTGTAAGCATCGTTGCTACGCAGGCGCTTGTTGGCGGTGTAATGGTTTACCATCGAGTCCATGCAACCGGCAGAAACGCCGAAAAACAGTCTTGGCTTGCCGAACTTCTTGAAGTCGCGCAGGTCGTCGCGCCAGTTGGGCTGTGGGATGAGCGCCACACGGAAGCCGTTGTGTTCCAGCACCCTTCCGATGACCGCCGCCCCAAAGGCAGGATGGTCGACATAGGCATCGCCAGTGACGAACACCACGTCCACTTCGTCCCAACCGCGCAGGTCAGTTTCTTTCTTCGTTATGGGGAGCCAGTCGAGCAGGGTCATTATTGAAAACCTATAAGGCTACAAACCTTCAATTTCGCCAACCGTTAGTCCTGTAATCTCGGCAATTTCCTCAAAAGGATAGCCTTTTGATTTCATCTTTCGGGCAGTCTCTTCTTTGGCTTTTGCTATTCCCTTATTAAATGACGTGTCCATCGAGTTCTTCAGGTCGCGGTAAATCTTCACGCTCTCTTCGTATTCCATCACTTCCTCAGGGGTGAATCTTGCTATCTCGGCTTGCTCGAAAAGTTTTTTGAAAACACGCTCCTGAAGGGTTTCGGGACGCTCGAAAAGACGGGAAAGGTTTTTCAGCACGAACAGCCATTTGTCGAACATGTCCTGTAACTCGTCCTCGTTCTTGTTGAACTTGGGCATCTCCAAATAGATGAAGGTGAGTTTGTCGTAAAAGACGTGCTTGTCGTCCTTGTCCATCAGTTTCACCTCGTGATGGAAACAGCCTTGGGCATATTCATCTTCGGGAAACACGAAATTGAGGATGCCGACGGTGTAAACGCTTTTCAGCTCGAAGTTCCAATCCGCGCTGCGTTGCCCTTGCTGCTGAATGGGAAAGGAGGCATAAAACACGCTGCGGTCCTTAAAATAGGCTTGCTCGGTCTTCTGCATCTCCACGATGATTTTCTCGCCTTTCTCCGTCTCGCAATACACATCGAAAATGGCACGGCGGCTACCGTAGGCTCCCAGTTGCTCGTTGGGCAAATAGGTGATGTCGGTGATGACCTCGTCGCCGTGAAACAGGGCATTAAGGAAACTGATGAGCAGATCTTTGTTCATCTCGGTGCCAAACAGCTTCTTGAAACCGAAGTCGGTGTAGGGGTTGATGTAGCGTTCTCTCATGGCTTCTTTCATAACGTTTCGCAATTGTTTTCCGAGTGCAAATTTAGGCAAATAATTGAAAAACGCATTGGTTTTTTCTCATTTTCCCATTTGTATTCCAAAATTTCTGTATTTTTACCTTTCTGTAAGAACCGAAAGGCCGATAGGCAGACAAAATGTTATAAGCTATGAGAAAACATAATTGGATTACAATTGGATTAACGCTGCTAATTGCGCTGATGATTGCTGTTTCTTGTGAAAAACCACAAAATGAGCCTGGTACGCCAGAGGTTGAATCAGATTCGATAGTCATTAGAGACTCGAGTGTGATTTGTTATGGGACTGTTTTGTCTGATGGTGGCGATAGCATTAGGGAAAGAGGTATTTGTTGGTATGGGGAACCTTATCCCACATCGATATCAGACCATACCCCGCCAGTTATTTCCGACCATCGCATGGTGGCTGGAGGGGACTTGGGCAGTTTTTCACGCACATTGAACCATTTTGGATCTGATTCGATTTATTATTTTCGTGCCTATGCAAGGAATGATGTAGGTGTTTCATACGGTTCTGAAATGGGCTTTAGATGCATCTATGATCCAAATCTTGATGATCCTGGCGATGATGAGCCAACTACACCCGTACCTGTACTATTGGAAGACCTCCCTGCTGTAACCATCTCTCCAGTGACCGATATTACTCTAAACCATGCGGTGTGCCATGGTGCAATCACTGACAATGGTGGCAGTGAGATCATTGACAGAGGTTTCTGCTGGAGAAGAGAAGGCAATTCCCTGTCCTATGAATATATGAGCGTTTCGGGATCGGACATGTTTCAAGGTGTCCTTAACCATCTTGCCCCCAATACTACCTATTATGTTCGCGCTTATGCCTTCAATGGAAAGGGAACTGGATATAGCAATGAAATCAGTTTTACCACTTTGCAAAGTGAACTTCCATCGATTTCAATATTATCTGGTCCGGGACTACTTGGAGATGGAATGATTGTTGATTCAGATGATTATGACTTTGGTTTTGAAATGTCTTCTACCGTTGGGCTTTCTTCTTTGAAGTTTTATTGGGAAGGGGGATATTGGGAGGGGTCTTCTTATATAGAAGTTATTACGATTTGGGCTGATAGTGTGTTTCTTTCCGGAATGAATTCATATATCTATAGAGGCACTGTTGCAATCCCCGAATTATCTTGTTCGATAGATAGTCAAAATGATATTGATATAGTCTTGATGGCAGTAGTTACTGATGTGAAAGGGGTATCAAATAATGTTTCTTTTACATGCTTTTATGATGTTGATTGTCCTTTGGTTGGGTATGAAGTTTATGGGAGTAGTTCTGATGATGTATGGGAAGAGACTGCCCTGGTTTGGACAGGGAATACTGGTGGATTTGCCCATTTCAGGCCACTTCCTGAAGTTAGATTGTACTCTTTTGATGCTTGTGATTGGTATGCGATAACTACGGAAGATGAATTGGTAGCTGTGTTTGATAATCCTGGGACAGCCATAGGTGAATATGCTAATGTTAGCGTTGTACCAACGGAATGGGAAATTGAGCACTGTGAAAATTGTGAGTATATTGATCATAATTATGATGATTTTTTGGGTGTTATTTTGCCTGATGGATCGATGAAATTAATACATGTCACAACCGCTAGAATCTATCCATCTACCTGTTATATTTATATGGAATACAAAGAGTATAAAAAAAAGGAGAGTCATAAATAATGAACTTGGCCCATTATTATCTTTAATTGTTAGGTTGCGTTTTTTCGTTCGAACTTTCGGAGAATTGCCAATTGAGTCTATTTAGTTTTTCTGAAGTAAAGCTATTTTTCTCACTGTTTCTTGTTCTTCCGAATTTGCATTTGCAATTCAAAATGCCAGAATATCAGCATTTGCAATGCGCGAATGAATAATGCGACTGCCGTGGTACGACAGTCCTACAAAGTCATTGCTCGAATTTCCGCAAAATGGCCAGTTTCGTCTTCTCCATCTTGCCGCCGTAGGGATGCTCGCGCAAAGGCAGATTAAACCTTGTTTTTCCTTTGAGCACCGTTTGTGGATGCGTGAACTCTCGGAAGCCCCATTCACCGTGGTAGGCACCCATGCCGGAATGGCCAGTGCCGTTGAAAGGGACACCTTTTACCATCATGTGGACACAGACCTCATTGATACAGCCTCCGCCGTATTGCTGGGTCTGCATTACGCGGTTAGCCCACTTCATGTCCTTGGTGAACAGATACATCGCCAAAGGATGCTCACGCTCGGCAACAATATCCATCAGCGCATCAACTTCGGCATCTTTGAAGGGAACGATGGGCAGCAAAGGACAGAAAAGCTCGTGCTGTACGATATGTTCGTTGATGTCGATGGGATAGATGAGGGTTGGTGCAAAGCGGCGCGTTTCCTTGTCGCCGATGCCGCCAAAAGTGATACGGTCGCGGTATTCGTCGGCGAGGTGGGCGCATTTGTCGTAGGCGCCATCAGTGATGAGTTTGGGATATTCGGGACTGCTTTCGGGATGTTCGCCGATTTGTTTGATGAAGGCTTGTTTAAGTTCTTCAATGAAAGGCTTTGCCACCTCTTCCGCCACGGCAATCTGGTTGATGTTGATGCAGATTTGTCCTGCATTGCACAATTTGAAGAATGCGATTTTGCGAGCGGCATCTTTTAGATCGGCATCCTTGCGCACTACACACCAGTTGCCCGTCTCGCCACCGAGTTCCAAAGCAACAGGGGTGAGGTTTTTGGCGGCTTCGGCCAACACATGTTTACCCACGGTGGGCGAGCCGGTGTAGAAAATCTTGTCAAAACGCTGCGCCAAACACATGTCCGCCACATCATGTCCGCCGTCAATCAAGGTAACGTATTCGGGCGGGAATATCTCGGCAAAGAATTTTTGGAGCACCGATGTGCTTGCCGCCGACTTGGAGCTTGACTTGACGACCACGGTATTGCCTCCCGCCATGGCGGCTGCCACCACACCGATAGTGAGTAAGATAGGGAAGTTGAACGGACTGATGACTAATGACACGCCGTATGGCATCTTGTACACCTTGGTGACCGTACTCGGAAAACACATGAAGCCGCTGAAATGCCGCTCGGGACGCGACCAACGTCTCAAACCATGAAGCATCTCGTTGATTTCCACGATGATGGGACCAATATCGCAGAGATAGGCTTCGACTTTGCTTCTTCCCAAGTCTTTGGCCAATGCGTCTTCGAACTCTATCTCGTGTGCGATGACGGCGGCTTTCAGTTTCTTGAGTTGCTGAAGTCTCCATTTTACGGGGAGTGTGATGCCTGTACGGAAAAATTTCCGTTGTTCTGCTACGATATTGCGAATGGCGTTTTCTGTATAGTTCATGATCGTATGTTATTCTTTTGGAGTGATGGCCTTGAGAACCTGCTCTATGTCATTGTTGTTAAAGGTAAAAGGTGCAGAATAGTTGATGGAATCCTTGACAATCATACGGGTCAGGACTTCATGGTCGCAGGCTTTTACAGGAGAAACAAGTTTGTCCATGCCACATTGTGCCATGAGTTGCCTGATAGCCTGAAGGAAAAGGTCGGCGGCTTCGGCGTCGCTGGCTTTGCCATCCGCTATGTTGCAATAACGTGCTAGCATGGCGTACTTTGCCAAGCATGTGCTTTTCTGGTATTCCAACACGGGCAAGAGCATCAAGGAGATGGCCTGCCCATGAGGGATATGGTATTTGGCGCCGATGCTATGGGCAAAAGCGTGAACATAGCCGGCCAGTTGGGTGTTGATGGCATGGCCGCCGTACATGGCCGCCCTGCACATTCCCAAGCGCGCCTCGATGTTTTCTGGATCCTTCATGACGGTTGGGAGATGTTGCAGAATCAACTTTACGCCTTCTTCGGAAAGTCTTGCGTCAGATTCATCTACCTCCACATCGCTCACCGCACCTTCAATGCAATGACTGAGTGCGTCCATGCCGCAGGCTGCCGTCACCTGTTGGGGTGCGTGGATGGTAAGTTCGCTGTCGAGAATCACATGTGTGACATTGAGGCCAATCAGCACCGTGGAGCTTTTTGTTCCGCGAGTGTTGGTTACTACAGCGCCTACAGTGACTTCTGCGCCTGTGCCAGCCGTGGAAGGAACGGCGATGATAGGTAAGGTCTTGTCGGGAACGGGTAGAAACTTCAATAACAATGCTCTGATTTTGAGGTGCGGTATCTTCACCCCAGCAGCCACCATCTTGCAGGTGTCCATCACCGACCCGCCCCCAAGGGCGATGATACACTCGGCTTGGCTTTCAAGGGCTACTTTGCGTGCTGCTTCTATGATGGCTATGGTTGGCTCAGAGTTGATTTTGTTGAATATGCTGTAGTTGACACCTGCCTCGGTCAATGCATGTGTGATGGCTTGCTCGTAGCCGAGTTGGCTCAATGTCTTGTCGGTCACCACCAGCACCTGCTTATAACCGCAATGACGGCAAATCTCTCCGGCCTGTTTTCGCGACGCATGGCCTTCCACCACTTCGGGCTGGGGAATGGGTATGTTGTGAATGACTTTCCCAGGCAAACGATGTATTTGTTTTCTGATGATATAGGTGTCCATAAAGTTTGTTTTCATAGGGTGAAGCAAAATTACAATTATTCTTTGAGTCTATAGCAATTATTTGAAAAACTTTTCCGACCTTTGCAGCCGCAAAAATCAAAGGTAATAATTGTATTAAAAATTTAAAAATCAATATTTTATGAAAAGTTTTAACGACGTAATGAAGGAAATTGGTGGTGCTTTGGCTTCCAAAAAGTTTTGGGTCGAGCTGCTAATCATGACTTTCGGCATGTTTATGACAGGTGTTTGCGTCTATTATTTCCTTGTTCCCAGCAAACTGATTGTGGGTTCCATCTCGGGTCTCTCCATCGTGTTGACCAACATTTTCAATGGCATGGGCATCAGCATTGGCCTTCCTACGATGATTACCGTCATCAACGCTATCTTGTTGATTCTTGCCTATATCCTCGTTGGCAAAGAATTTGGACTTAAAACGGTTTATTGCGCCTTGATTCTTGGCCCTATGACCAAGTTCTGCGAATGGCTCTATCCTTGGCAGAATTTTGCCACCCCAAACGATTACTTGGTTAATATGGGTGTCGCTCCCGACCAAGCTTTCTCTGTGATGGGCAATCCTTGGTTCGACCTGCTCTGCTGCGTGATTATCCTTAGCGCGGCACAAACGCTGATGTTCTCTATCAATGCCTCCACCGGCGGCCTCGACATTTTGGCCAAGATCGTCAACAAATACCTACATTTCGATATGGGTAAGTCGGTGAGCGTGGCTGGCGCTATCATCTGCCTCACGGCTTTCGCCATCAACCCCTTCCAAATGGTTGTCATCGGCCTCATTGCCACTTGGATCAACGGTATGGTAGTGAATATGTTCACGGCTAATTTGAACCAACGCAAGCGCGTTTGCATTGTTTCTAAGGACTACGACCGTATTCGTCATTACATCATTGATGAACTTCACCGTGGTTGCACACTTTATGAAGTTATCGGAGGTTACACCAATGAAAAGTCGATTGAATTGGAGTCCTTGCTCACCAACGATGAGTTCTCGAAGTTGATGGAATACCTTGGCAAGAACGAAATCAATGCCTTCACTACTGCCGGTAACGTCAGTGAGGTTTACGGTTTGTGGGCAAAAGACAGACATCGTACAAGAAAGCACGCAGAAAAGCGTTAATATAATAGTAAGATTGTTTTTTCATGGTTCCGCGGTTTGGAGTTTCTCCAACCGCGGTTTTTTTGTATCGAAAAAATGACTATTTTTGTGCCAAATTAAAATCTGACAAAATGGAAAAGCTTTTAGACAAATTCCTGAGATACGTCTCTGTTGAGACCACCTCCGATGAAAACTCCGAATCACAACCCAGCACAGCCAAACAGCTGAACTTGTTGAAAATGCTTTGCGATGAACTGCAAGCTATGGGCGTTAAGGCAGAACTGGACGAATATGGCTATGTGATGGCCACCATCCCCTCCAATGTCGACCGCGAGATTCCGGCCATCGGCTTCATCGCCCATGTGGATACTTCACCAGACGCTTCGGGTGCCGACATCAAGCCGCATATCATCCCGAACTACGACGGCAACGACATTGTGCTGAACAAAGAAAAGAACATTGTTCTTCGTGTTTCTGAGTTTCCTGAGATGGCTCAGTATAAGGGTCAAACAATGATTACCACTGACGGCACAACCTTGCTTGGCGCTGATGACAAGGCAGGTGTGGCCGAAATCATGTATGCCGCCCAATATATGATGGAGCATCCCGACTTCAAACATGGTGAAATCAAGATTGGTTTTACCCCTGATGAGGAAATCGGTCGCGGTGTGGTGAAGTTCGATGTGAAGAAGTTCGGCGCCAAATACGCCTATACCATGGATGGCGGTGAAATCGGCGAACTGGAGTATGAGAATTTCAACGCTGCTGGAGCTAAAATTCACATTCAAGGCAGCAACATCCATCCTGGCTACGGCAAGGACAAGATGGTGAACTCGATGCTCATCGCCATGGAACTCAACGGCATGCTACCTGTGGAACAGCGTCCGCGTTTCACGCAAGGTTATGAGGGGTTCTTCCACCTGACCGAAATCAATGGCACGGTAGAGGAGACCACGATGTCGTACATCATCCGCGATCACGATCGTGAGAAGTTTGAGGAAAAGAAGGCCTTGATCACTTCAATTGTAGAGTTCTTGAATAAGAAGTATGGCGATGTGGTAAAGCTGGAACTGAAGCACCAGTATTACAACATGCGTCAGGAAGTGGAACCGCATTTCTTTATTGTCGAAAGAGCCATTAAGGCCATGGAAATGGCCAACATCAAGCCGAAAGTGCAGCCTATCCGTGGCGGTACCGACGGTGCCAACCTTTCGTTTATGGGTCTGCCTTGCCCCAACATCTTCGCTGGTGGTCACAATTTCCACGGCAAGTTGGAGTATGTCCCGCTCGAGAGTATGATGAAAGCTTCTGAGGTGATTCTGAACATCATCACCTTGTTCCAAGCTGAGGGCTGAGGAATATGAAGGAACTGACCAAGAGTAAACGACAGCAAAACATCACTCTGGCAACGGTTTTCGCCGTTGCTGGAGTGTTGTATGCCCTTATTTCTTTGGTCAACCATTATCTTTTCAAGACTTACGCGCTCGACTTGGGGCTTTACACCAATGCGATGTATGACTACATGCATTTTCGCGTTGACGATTGCAGCATGTTCAAGGCTGTTCCGCAAAGCATCCTCAGCGACCATTTCGACTTGTATTTGGTCATTTTGTCGCCACTGATATATGTGTTTGGAAGCTACACCTTGCTCGTTGTTCAGATTGCTGCCGTGCTGTTTGGCGGTTGGGGTGTTTACAAGCTGATAGGCCTTTATACTGAGGATGGTTGGATGCCGGTTTTGGCTGCCACTGTCTTTTTCTTTTCATTCGGAATCATTCATGCAATAGCCTACGACTATCATTCCAATGTGTTGACCGCCATGTTGTTGCCGTGGCTGCTCTTCTTCCTTAAGAAACAGAGGTTTGCTTTGACATCCTTGTTCGTCGTGCTGTTTGTCATCGGAAAGGAGAACATGTCGTTATGGCTGTTTTTCATTGCCATCGCTTTGATGTGGGATTATAGGAAGGACAAGAAAGCTCTATTGTATTTGGCCGGCTATGCTGTGTTTGCCTTAGCTTATTTCTTCATTATCAATATGATAGTGATGCCGAGAATAGGTGGTAGTGGAGGCGGTTTCGCCCGTTATGCTCATTTAGGCGATAATTATGTGGACATTGCACAAAAACTGGTCACACATCCATGGGAAACCCTTCAGATGTTGTTCACCAATACCAATGGTATGGCTGATTATGATGGGATAAAGGAGGAATTCTATATTTGCGCACTTGCTACAGGATTGGTGCTTACTTTCTTGAAGCCCAACTATCTGCTGATGCTTGTCCCGCTCATTGCGCAGAAAATGTTGTCCGTAGATACGATGTTTTGGGGCATCTCCTTCCAATATTCTGTTGAATTTATGCCAGTTATCGTCATCGCTTCGTTTTTGGTCATCATCAAATTGAAGAAACATGTTTGGCGGATTGTATTGGCTTCTTGTCTGTTGTTGTCAACCGTATTGACGACTTTTTACACCATTGGCATTCCAAAATCGCAGGTTTGGCTTGATCAGTTGTGTGTCTATCAGGGACGGCATTACGAGCAAAAGAATTTCGATGTGCACTATGCCTACGAGGTTATCGATATGATTCCCGACGATGCTTCGGTTTGTGCCATTACACCATTTGTGCCTCACCTTGCTATGCGCGATGACATCCAGAATTTTGCCAACACGAGGAACATCAAAACCGATTATGTGCTGATGACGGAGCCGTATTTTGAATATGAGCGTGAAGGGGTGCTGGTGCTCAAGAATCGAAATGAATATGAGACGGTTGCGACCGATGGCACTATTTATCTTTTGCGGCGGATTGTGCCATGAAATCTTGTAGGGTAGGCGGCAAATCTGTCAAGTCTTTGCAGGTGTAGACAAAGAAGTTTTTTGCAGGCTTTCCACAACGCTCGATCTCAATTGTACCGACCAATTCGATCTCCTTGAAATACCACTGATATGTCTCTTTCGGATTCTTCATGTAGCGGCTGTCGGAGAGGAACCAGTAGTTTTCGCCAAGATGGAATCCGCCTCGTTCATCGTTGATCCATAGGTATTTGTGCAAAAATTCGGGCCAACCTAAGCCCATTATCCTCATGCCTAAAGGTCGCGCCACGTAATAGTCGAGATTGGCGAGAGGGAACCATTGGTTGGCCACAATACCATCTTCGGATTTCATCACACCTTCGGCGATTTTCTCTTCGCGGAAGTCGGCGAACTTCTCACCCAGTTGTCGCCAGCCGTACATATCCAAAGTGAAGTCGTCACGTCCAAGTTGCTCAGGATTAGTGTGTCTGTCAAGCGGGATGAAACCAGTCTTGATTTCGGCAACGCCAACCACTAAGGTAATTAAAAGCACTGATAAGGCTCCAATGATGGATTTGGGCAATTTCTCGGCGTGTTTGTCTCTCAGATAGGCTGCCGATAACAAGATGAGCAAGACATAGGCGGGTGCGTTCCAATGGGGAAGGGTGGGACGCATGAGGGAGAAGCCCCAGAATACTACAACCATGGGCAAAGTGATGCACAGAATGAGGCGTTGTACAGGTTTCTCCATGTTGATTTTCTTTTTCAGCGCCGCGAAAATAGCGATGAAGGCTAAAACAAATACTATGGGGTTGTTATAAAGGAATTCTCCAGCCAACTCTGTCCCAAAGGTGCTGAAATTGATGCTATTACCTCCCACGCGTTCGCTATGGAAACTGAAACTGATGAAGTCGTTTTGGAGGTTCCAGTAGAGGATTGGGATGCAACAAATTGCGGAAATCAGCAGCGAGAGATACAAATACGGATTCTTTAACTGCTTTCGGTTGAAAATTAAGATGTAAAGCCCCATTCCAACCCAAAGGAAAACACCAGAGTATTTGGAGAGCATGGCTAATCCTGCGAAAAGTCCGAAAAGAAGTAAAAACCTAGGTTGCTGAGTGTTGAGCTTGTCGAAGTGTCGAAGCACCGTTTCAAAATCTGTCGGCCCTTCGACCCTTCGATGTGCCTCAGGGACCGCGGGCTCAGGGACCTTGACCTTCAAATACTTAACCGCCATCCAAATCGCTAATAACCAGAACAGCATCAGTGGCGTGTCAGGCATGATGAAGATGCCGGTGATGACAAAGGCATATATCGAGGCTGTGTAAAGCAGTGCGGCATAGAGCCCCGTCCGCGCGTCTTTGATGTCTTTCCCGATGCGGTATATAATATAGGTGTTGGCAGTCATGAAGACCACCGAGGCTAATCGGATAAAGAACTCATTGTCAAACAATAAGTTAAGACTGAACAGTTGAATCACCCAACCCACCATGGGTGGATGGTCGAAATGGCTCCAGTCGGGATAGAGGGCGTAGGTCCAATAATAGACTTCATCGTTGCCAAACTCCATCCATGCGGCTAAGATGCCTCTCAAGACCGCACTGATGGCCAAGAGCCATATCAGTATTTTGTTGATATTTTGCTCTTTGATGCTCACTTGCTTTCTTCTTTCTTCTCTTTGGTTTTTTTGAAGAGATACCAGGCCAGAGCCGCAAAGGAAACAATGTAAACGAACCAGTACAAATAGGTCTGTGCCTTGTTGACAACATCAAGCCTTTGGTCTACAGGCGTAGGTGTCGGATGCCGCGTGATGGGATTGAGATAGAAATGTTGTAGCCCATTGACATTGATGTGGGTGCGGACATAATGGTCTTCGGGCTGGATGACATACCATGCCGTTGCTACCTTCTCTTCTGTCTTCAGCACTTTTCCGTCTTGCCCGATGAATTGCACTTCTTCCATAGTCGGGGAGGAAATCTCAACAAAAAGTGTGTCGCCTACCAACTCGGTGCGCGTCAGATGTGGTAGGGCTTTGGCTTGTGCAATCTTTTCTTCGAGTGTCATCGGGAAATGGTACCAGTTGTCGAATTCCACCGCATAACTTGAACCTTTGTCTAATGCTTCATAGATGTGTTCTGGATCAAAGTCTGGCGTGTTGACCATTGTCATGTTGTGGCACACTTCGTTGGCTTTGTTGATGTTGTGTGTGTCATCATTGCCGAGTGCATACACGCGGTGGCCGTTGGAGAGTGCCATGTCCCAATGCTCGAATGCGTCACCGTAGGGATTCAACACCTCAAGCAGACGGTAGTTGCTCAGGAGCATCATGTCATTCACCTTGTAGCCTTTTGTAAACGAGGCATGGGCAGGCATAACGAAACGGCTGTGTTCCCCCAACTTGTTGATCATATGTTGCTTCATGTTAAGGTTCTGCATGAAAGGGTAGTCGACTTGGTATACCGACTCGGCTCCAATACAGATTTGGTGGGTCTTGCGGAAGAGGCCGTATCCATGTTCATAAGCTGGGATATAGTCTTCTTTGTCAGCGTTATGCGGATTGATGTACATATAGTCAGAGATGCCATAATGGTCGTAACCTAAAGCTTGATACACATTGTCGATAGTGCTTTCGGTGCTTTTTCGGCCGTTGGTCAGGCCAAAATACTTGCGAGAGTGGCAATGGAAATGGTATTTCTTCCATTGGTCGGGTTTCATGTCTTGGTAGGGGTTGTATAGGTATTCACCGCTAAAAGGCTTCGGCTCTTTGAAGCTGTAGGTGGGGACGGAGAGATAGACATACAATACTAACAACAGCAAAGCGATGCCGATGCCTGCCATCACTCTGCCGAAATAAAACCAAAAACCGTGTTTTTGTTTCCCTTTGCTCATCTCAGGTTATTTTGGCGCAAAACTAAGGAAAAATCCGATTATTCAAGGTATGGCAATCAATTTCTTTTTGGCAATCAAACGATTGTAGCGTTCAAGAACCTCACCAACTATGTCTTCCCAAGAGCGTACGATGGAGTGCGAGGCTTGCACACCCACGCGGTGCACCCGTTCTGAGTCATGAATTAGCTCACGCAGTCGGCTGGCGAAGGCTTCCAAGTCGTTGGGAATCAGAAAACCATTCTCGTTATCGGTGATGATAGAGGCCGCAGTGGCAGTTTCCACCATAACAGAGGGGGTTTGCAGTGCCGCAGCCTCCTTGACGACCAAACCGTCAGTGTCGTAAAGCGATGGGAATAGGAATAGGTCAGCCGATGCATAATACTGCTTGATGACTTCGCGCTCAGTGACGGTACCCACAAAGGTGACTTGGCTTTCAAGGCCTTTTTCTGTCACCATTTCCTTCATCGCATCAGCTGCGTATCCGTTGCCGACAAAAAACATCTTGAAAGGTGTATCTTTCACTTTTTCAAGGGCGTCGATGATGAGACGAACATTTTTCTGCCAGATATGCTGTCCAACGAAAAGGCAAACGAAGTCGTTGGGCGCAATGCCTAACTTCTTTCGTGCATCAGCGAAATAGGTCTTAGGATAGTCGGCCACAAGGTCGCTACCATTGGGTACCACCTCCACATTGCCCTTGAATCCGTAATCCTTAATCACTTCTTTTACAGAGGCTTGTGGCACCCAAACTTCATCGGCGTGTTCATAGAAACTGATGATGCGCTTGATGATTTGTTCCACCACGGCTTTGGAGGGGATGGTTTGGCTGAAGTCATCGCGGTATTTGGAGTGGAATGTGGCCACCATAGGGATATTGAGCCTTTTGGCAACGTTGGCAGCCGCCATGCCTGCTGCAAAAGGCGAATGGGCATGGACAATCTTGAAGCGACGTTTGATGATTTTCGCAATGAAAGCAGGGTCAACTTCTGCAATTCCAGTGACATACGGCTGACGGAAAGGCACAGGCACCGAGAAATAATCGAGCACTTCATAGTCGTATTGGCTGTAGTCGACTCCGGGCACATTAGGTGTGATGACGGAAACGCCGCCCACTTTTTTCTGCATCCAATAGGCATAATTCTGCACACAAATGGCAACGCCATCCATCACCGGCGGGAACGATTCATTGAAAAGTCCGATGTTTAAATCCATTTCTGTTGAAATTTGGCGCAAAATTATAAAAAAGAAGCTTCTTAAACCAGAATAAAATTGTATCTTTGCGGCCTAATTTGAAATCATTCTTAATAGTGACTGCGAGACTACGGGACTGCGAGACTTTTTGGGGTTAAATGAAGACCCCGAAGTCCGGAAGTCCTGAAGTCCCGAAGTCAAAAAAGCAGAATCATGGATCAGAATCCGAACGAAAATATCATCAGTGAAGTCACGAACAAGGAGTATGAATACGGCTTCGTGACCGACATTGAGACCGATTTTGTGCCGAAAGGCTTGAACGAGGACATCATCCGCCTCATCTCCAAAAAGAAAGAGGAACCCGAATGGCTGTTGGAGTTCCGCTTAAAGGCCTTCCGACATTGGCAGACGCTGAAACAGCCCAACTGGGCTCATTTGGACATCCCTGAAATCAATTACCAGGACATCATTTATTATGCTGCACCGCGCAAGCGTCAACAAAAGCAGAGTCTCGATGAAGTAGACCCCGAACTGTTGGCCACTTTTGACAAACTCGGCATCTCACTTGATGAGCAGAAGAAACTCTCTGGCGTGGCTGTCGATGCGGTAATGGACTCCACTTCGGTGAAAACGACCTTCCAAGAGACCCTTTCCAAACATGGCGTTATCTTTATGTCGTTCAGCGAGGCCGTGAAGCAGCACCCTGACTTAGTGAAGAAATACTTAGGCAAGGTGGTGCCTTATACCGATAACTTCTTTGCTGCACTCAACTCGGCAGTCTTCAGCGATGGCTCGTTCTGCTACATCCCGAAAGGTGTTCGTTGCCCCTTGGAGCTTTCCACCTATTTCCGCATCAATGCGGCCAACACAGGCCAGTTTGAGCGTACGCTCATCGTGGCCGATGAAGGCGCGTATGTGAGTTACATGGAAGGTTGCACGGCTCCGCAGCGCGATGAGAACCAGCTTCATGCAGCCATCGTGGAAATCATTGCCGAGACGGATGCAGAAGTGAAGTATTCCACAGTGCAGAACTGGTATCCTGGCGACAAGGACGGCAAAGGTGGTGTGTATAACCTTGTCACCAAGCGTGGTCTTTGTCGAGGCGACCGCTCCAAGATCTCTTGGACGCAGGTCGAGACGGGCTCTGCCATCACCTGGAAATACCCGGGCTGCGTGTTGTTGGGCGACAACTCGGTGGGCGAGTTCTACTCCGTTGCCGTGACCAACAACTACCAACAAGCCGACACGGGCACTAAGATGATCCACTTGGGCAAGAACACCCGCAGTACGATCATATCTAAAGGTATCTCTGCCGGCCACAGCCAGAATGGCTATCGTGGCTTGGTGAGAGTGGCTGCCAAAGCCGAGAACTCGCGTAATTACTCGCAATGCGACTCTTTGCTGTTGGGTGACAAATGCGGTGCTCATACCTGGCCTTATGTCGAATGCGG
>JAFRRE010000099.1 GCA_017428285.1 Bacteroidales bacterium
CGGCTCGGTCGGCATAGTCTTCGCCAAAGCCCTCGGCAGCAGCCTTCAACAACGAAACAACTTCTTCTTTGTCAGCATAGTAGCCCAAGCATTGCGCAATATGATACCGTGCATGAGCCACCATCAGAGTTTGATTCGCCATAATGCCATAATGCTCCGCTTCTTTAAACAAGCGCATAGCCTCCACCTTATTGCCTGAATCAAACTGAATACGAGCGTTTTCCAAGGCATCTTGGGCAACTTGCTTCACATCACGGGATGAAGGATGGCAAGCAGCCAACATGGTAACAAGGAAAGACAAAACCAGATGATGCAGTTTCATGGGGACAAAAATAATCAAGATCTCGTTTCTGCTTCACAAAACTACCACTTTCGTCAAGTTGTTAAAAGGGCAGTCCAAACTATTGTTGGTTTGATATTTTGTAAATTATTGACAATAAACAAATTAGCAACACATCTATTCCAAACTTATTTTGGAGAAAGTCCATGAATCATCTATTCCCTAGGGAATTATAATCGGATATCCCAGCTAAATTTGAAGTTTAGAGCAAATCCTTACCCATCATTTTTTCACCCTACCCCTAATCTATCACTAAATTAACGGTAAAATAAAACTTTTTTGAAAAGCCATTAAACTCTTTTTTAATACTTTTGCCTTTTTAACTCACCTTACTATGACGCGCTATATCTTCGTGACGGGAGGCGTAGTTTCCTCCCTCGGTAAAGGCATTATTTCTGCCAGCATCGGAAAACTACTACAAGCCAGAGGCTACACCATCACTATCCAGAAGTTCGACCCTTACATCAACATCGACCCAGGCACCCTCAACCCCTACGAGCATGGGGAATGCTATGTCACCGTCGATGGCATGGAAACCGACCTCGACCTGGGACACTACGAACGCTTCACGGGCATCCGCGCCACACAAGCCAATTCCGTGACCACCGGCAAGATCTATAAGGCGGTCATCGACAAGGAACGCCACGGCGACTATCTCGGAAAGACCATCCAGGTGGTACCTCATATCACTGATGAAATCAAGCACCGAATCCTCCAACATAACGACGAAGTCGATTTCGTCATCTCAGAAATCGGCGGCACCATCGGCGACATCGAAGCGGCACCCTTCCTTGAAGCCATCCGTCAACTGAAGTGGGAACTGGGCAACCGTGCCTTAAGCGTGCATCTCACCTACATACCCTACCTAAAAGCAGCTGATGAGCTCAAAACAAAGCCCACCCAGCACTCCGTGAAGGAACTGCAAGGTGCAGGCATCCAACCCGATGTACTCGTGTTGCGCACCGAGAAACACCTCTCCGACAGCATCCGCCAGAAGGTGGCCGCATTCTGCAATGTGGATCTCGAATGCGTGGTTCAGAGCGAAGACCTGCCCAGCATCTACGAAGTGCCCGTCAACATGCAGCACCAAGGACTGGACACCGCACTGCTGAGAAAGTTCGGTGTTCCCGTTGGCGAGACACCCAAGATGGAAGGATGGCATCGGTTTCTGGAACTCCAACGCACCGCGACCAAGGAGGTCCACGTGGGACTGGTAGGCAAATACGACCTTCAGGACGCCTACAAGAGCATCCGCGAAAGCTTGATCCTGGCAGGAATCTACAACCATGTGAAGGTGAAGATCGATTTCATCAACAGCGAGCACATCACCAAGGAGAACGTTGCCGAAAAACTATCCGAAGTGGCAGGCATCTTGGTCTGTCCCGGCTTCGGGCAGCGAGGCATCGAAGGCAAGATCCTCGCAGTGGAATACGCCCGTGTCAACAACCTTCCTGCTTTTGGCATCTGTCTCGGCATGCAAATGATGGTCATTGAATTTGCCCGTAACGTATTAGGCTATAAGGACGCCAACTCAAGCGAAATGGCCGAGACGCCTCACAATGTCATCGACATGATGGAAGAACAGAAAACCATCACCAACATGGGAGGTACCATGCGTTTGGGTGCCTATAGTTGCGAGCTTCTCAAAGACAGCCGTGTGGCCGACATCTACGGCACGCTTCAAATCAGTGAAAGGCATCGACACAGATACGAATTTAACAATAAATACAAAGACGAATTTGAGAAAAACGGCATGAGGTGCGTCGGCACCAACCCTGAAAGTGGACTGGTGGAGATCGTCGAGATCCCCAGCCACCGCTGGTTCATCGGCACCCAGTTCCACCCCGAATATTCCAGCACGGTTCTTCACCCCCATCCCTTGTTTATGAGTTTTATCAAAGAGATAGCATGAAAGAAGTCAGAAGGCAGAAGGCAGAAGTAAGAAGTATGGATTTAGAGTTAAAGGGATATATTGAGAGGGAGATCATTCCTCGATACGATGGTTTCGACCAGGCCCATCAACGTGACCATGTGATGATGGTCATTCAACAGAGTCTGAATATCGCAGCAAAGTTGGACGTGGATGAGGATATGGTTTACACCATCGCCGCCTATCACGACACCGGTCTTTGCGAAGGTCGTGAACATCACCATGAGGTTTCGGCCCGCATCATCAAAGCCGATCCCAACCTACGACGATGGTTCACCGAGGAGCAAATCCAAACCATGGCCGATGCCGCCGAGGACCACCGTGCATCCGCCAAGCAGGCACCACGCACCATTTATGGTCGCATCGTGGCCGAGGCCGACCGCTTCATCGACCCGGTGACCATCGTTCGGCGCACCATACAATACGGTTTGGACCATTATCCCGAGCTCGGTCATGAGGAGCAATACCTACGGATGCTCGCCCACCTCCACGAAAAATACGGCCGGAATGGCTACCTGAAGCTTTGGTTCCCCGATTCTCCCAACGCCGAACGCTTAGAACGGCTGCACGACCTCATCGACGACGAGCCGAGGCTCAGAGAGTTATTTGAAGAAACATTAAAAACGATTTGATATGCACATCTACAAACACGAAGTAAAATATTACGAATGCGACCGCATGGGCATCACCCATCACTCCAACTACGTCCGTATCATGGAAGAGGCCCGAGTGGATTTCCTTGACAGCATCGGCTATGGTTTCGATCGCATCGAGGCCGAGGGTGTGGTGTCGCCAGTGATCTCCATCAGCTGCAATTACAAGCATCCCACCACGTTCAAGGACCTCATTGAAGTCGAGGTCGCCATCAGCAACATGCAGGACCTCAAGTTCGAGTTCACCTACACGATGCGTTGCGCCGGCAAGGTGGTATGTCTCGGACAGAGCACCCACTGCTTCATGGAAAACGGCCGGCCCGTGATCATCGCCAGACGGCTGCCGGAGTTGTATCGGCTACTGAAGGAATGATTATTGCAACATGAGATAAAAGAAAAAGTAAAAGCATTTTTATAAATGTTCCGATTAAAACTTTAATTTTGTATCGTTATGCTCATAATAATCACAATTGAGCATTGTATCGAGATACAAAATGGAAAATAACGGACAGATTATTATGATTCCGGAAGGAAAAATCCGGGATTATGTTGATGGAACAATACGCAACGACACCCCTGAAGAGTACGTGCGCCAAACAGTGGAAAAGCGTTTGGTAAATGAGCACAAATATGCCAAGGAGCGTATCGCAGTGGAGTACCATGTGCAGATAGGCTCGGGCAGAAAACGTGCCGACATTGTGATTTTCCCCGAGGGCACCACTGCCGAGGAAAAGAAAGACCAGCAGAATATTTCCATCATCATCGAATGCAAGAAAGAAGCCGTAAAACCGACAGACAAGGACAATGGCTTGGAACAGTTAAAATCTTATATGTCGGCGTGCAATAACTGCGAGTGGGGGATGTGGACAAACGGCCTACACAAAACGGTTTACCACAAAACGGTGGACGAAAAAGGCCATTTTGATTTTTGTGAATACAACGATATCCCTTCTGCTGATGGCACGACGGATGAGAACGAACGGCCAAACCGCAATACGCTCAAAAAAGCTTTCGATGACAACCTGCTTTTCACGTTCCGAACTTGTCACAACATCATTTATATCAACGAAGGTCTGCAAAAACAGCCCGCGTTTTTTGAGTTCCTGAAGGTAATCTTCTGCAAAATTCACGATGAGCGCAATTTGCTTGAGCCTATCGAGTTTTACACCACCTCCAAGGAACGGAACTACAAAGACGGGCAAGCAACGGTCTATAAAAGGATTTCCAAGATTTTTGAGAAAGTCAAGAAAAAGAACCCACAAATCTTTGACGAAAACGAC
>JAFRRE010000100.1 GCA_017428285.1 Bacteroidales bacterium
AGCGTGGAATCAATTCCTTGCTCGAACCTCAGGGTTTCCACGCCCCACATCTCTAACAAGTATTCCACGCCGTAACAAATACGGCATTTGTAACTTGTCCTTGAGATGTTGCCCCGCCAAAACGGGGACTAGTGGAAATTTGAGGTTCAAGGACAGCAACAAGTGCTATCTGATTATAATATGTCTTTTGTGTCTATCTTTCTATTGTACGATTATTCTATTGATTTGAAAATAAGTTAATTATCAAGAATACTATGCTTCATGGGCATAACTCGCAAAATTTCCAAGAATCTGTTCGATATGGATGACCTCATCGGAATCCTCAAAAGAGAAACCGTTGCCGAGGATATACCATTTTTTCCGTTGAGCCATGCTCAAACGCTTCACACTGGGAAACTTGGAAATGGAGACAACAATAATCCTTCCATCCTGCAAAGTAATCTGCATCTTGCCCCGTATGGGGAAAGAGACATCCTTAATCCGTGGAACCACATCCCAATAACCTTCTATTGTGTACATAGTTACTCCTTTATTTTTATGCTTTTTACTTTTTCACCTGCCTTAAACTTTGCCCATTGCTCCAGCAATTCTTTTTGATACTTCTTCACGACTTCAACAACCTGCACCATTTGTTTGTCGGTAAGTTCGCCTTTTTCAGCCACTTCCACTTCAGGTTCCAACCATATCTTGCCCAAATCCACTATACCTGCCTTACCCACATGAACATGCGCTCTGTTTTCATTGTTATCAGTACCGTAAAACAAGAAAGTCCAAATCACTTTCGCTGTAGCATATATCAAGACTTTGGGCATAAGTTCAAGTTATTTTCACCCTGCAAATATATACATTTTTACTTTACAAGCCTTCCAATCGCTTTATTTTGTACTTTTGCGCAATAATTCAAAATCCCAACAAAGATGAACGGCACCTTATATATTTACAACAGCCTCTCGCGCTGCAAGCAGCCTTTTAAACCCCTCAACGCACCTCATGTGGGCATGTATGTCTGCGGTCCCACCGTTTATGGAGACGCACACTTGGGCCATGCCCGTCCGGCCATCACTTTCGACTTGGTCTTCAGATATTTACAACACCTCGGCTATAAAGTCCGCTATGTGCGCAACATCACCGATGTGGGGCATTTGGAACACGATGCCGATGAAGGCGAGGACAAGATCGCGAAAAAAGCCCGTCTCGAGAACCTGGAACCTATGGAGGTGGCACAATACTACACCAACCGCTACCACGCCGCGATGGACAAACTGAACGTACTGCGTCCTTCGATTGAGCCTCACGCCTCGGGACACATCATCGAGCAGATTGCCATGGTGCAGAAGATTCTCGACCATGGTTACGCCTATGTGGAGAACGGCTCCGTGTATTTCGACATCGAGAAATATAATAAGGAGCACCCCTACGGCATCCTCTCAGGACGCAACTTCGAGGAAATGCTCAACACCACGCGTGAGCTAAGTGGTCAAGAGGAGAAGCACAACCCTGTGGACTTCGCCTTATGGAAAAAGGCTGAGCCCCAACACATCATGCGTTGGCCTTCACCGTGGAGCGACGGTTTTCCGGGCTGGCACATGGAATGCTCCGCGATGGGTTGCAAGTATTTAGGCGAAACCTTCGACATCCACGGCGGCGGAATGGACCTCTTGTTCCCGCATCATGAGTCGGAGATTGCACAAAGTGTGGCTGCCAACGGAAAACAACCCGTCACTTATTGGATGCACAACAACATGATTACCATCGGTGGCCAGAAGATGGGCAAGTCTTTAGGCAACTTCATCACTTTGGATGAGTTCTTCAATGGCAGCAGCCACAAGGACAAGAACGGAAAAGAAATGATTGAACAGGCCTACAGCCCCATGACTATCCGCTTCTTCATCCTGCAAGCACACTATCGCAGCACCTTGGATTTCAGCAACGAAGCCTTGCAAGCCGCCGAAAAGGGCTACAACCGCCTGATGGAAGCAGTGAAAGCCGCCAAGAGCCTGAAAGCCACCGATGGCGCCGCCAGCCTCGACATTCAAAAGATCATTGATGCCTGTTACGAAGCCATGAACGATGACTTCAACAGTCCCATCGTCATCGCCAACCTCTTCGAAGCCGTGCGCATCGTGAATACTGTTAAGGACGGCAAGGCACAGATCAATGCCACTGAATTGGAGTTGCTCAACAAGCTGTTCCAAGACTTTGTCTTCGACAACCTTGGTTTGGTGGAAAGCAACGCTTCTGACGGCAGTGGTGCCTTAGTCGACGGCTTGATGCAGACCATCATCGACATCCGCAAGCAAGCCCGTACCAACAAGGACTGGGCTACCAGCGACAAAATCCGTGACGAATTGGCCAAATTGCACATCACGCTGAAAGATGGCAAGGAAGGCACAAGTTGGGTAATGGATTGACTATGACTTGTGACTATGACCGCTTCATATAGGGGAAAAGCGGTCATAGTCAGTAGTCAGAGTTAAAAAGAAGTCAAACAAAAAAAAACATCAAGCTTATGACTAAAAAATACCACTTCAGAAATCTCGTCTTCGAAGGTGGTGGTGTGAAAGGCATCGCCTATGTGGGTGCCCTTGAGGTGCTCGACGAAGAAGGCATATTGAAAGACATCAAGCGAGTGGCTGGCACCTCGGCAGGTGCTTTAGTTGCCGTCTTAATCGGCTTGGGTTATTCCGCCAAAGAACTGAAGGACATCCTTTGGAGCATCAACTTCCAAAACTTTTTGGACAGTTCGTGGGGGGTAATCCGCAATACCAAACGCTTCATTGAGGATTACGGTTGGTACAAAGGCGAGTTTTTCCGCGAATTGGTGGCTGGCTATATCAAAGACAAAACGGGTGACAGCGAAAGCACTTTCAAGGATTTGGCCAAAGCGAAGAAATTTCTCGACATCAGCCTCATCGGCAGCGACTTGTCGACAGGCTACTCAAAAGTGTTCAATGCTGAATTCACCCCCAACGTCAAAGTAGCCGACGCCGCCCGCATCTCCATGTCGATACCTTTGTTTTTCAGTGCCGTTCGCGGTGCGAACGGCGATGACCACATCTATGTGGATGGCGGTCTGTTAGACAACTATGCCATCAAAGTGTTCGACCGTAGCAATTATGTCAAGAATAAGAAAAACATTCGTCATACCGAGTATTATGAAAAAACCAACAAGTCGCTGAAAAACAAAAACAAGCTAACCAACGAATACATTTACAACAAAGAGACTTTAGGCTTCCGACTGGATGCCAAAGAGCAAATCGAGATGTTTCTTGATCATAGCATTGAACCGACAGCGAAGGAAATCAACAGCCTTTTCTCTTACACGAAGGCATTGGTCACCACGCTTATCGATTTCCAAAACAATGTGCATTTGCACAGCGACGACTGGCAACGCACTGTTTATATCGACTCATTAGGAATCAGTTCCACCGACTTCAGTATATCCGACTCAAAAAAGCAGAAGCTTGTCGATTCAGGCATTCTCCACACGCAAAAATACCTGGAATGGTATAACAACGACGAGGAGAAAGCGAACAAATAAGACTTATTCGGGATAGTCCTCCTCACGCAGCAGGATACCCTGCTCATCGTACCATTTCCAATGTCCGACATGCTTTCCCGCCTTGTATTTGCCTTCCCAACGAAGGTTGCCGTTTTCCCAATACACCGTTGAGGATCCGTCAAGCTCGCCGTTCTTGAACTCATCAATACTCCAAGGACGTCCGTCACGAAGATAGGCTTTCCATGTGCCTTCACGCTTGCCGTCCTTCATCGCGCCTTCCATCTTCACCTCTCCAGTTTCATAATACTCGATCTCCTTCACGCATTTGTCGCTTTTATCATAATAACGCACAACCTGAGGCTGACCGTTAGAGTGTTTAGCCTCCACTTTTTCCGTCAACCGAGGAGCACATGAAACAATTATCAAGGCCATTGCCAAAAACAAAAGTATCCGTTTCATATCTTTTAGAGTTTAATTCATTTTCATCTGTTAAAACACAATCTGACACCTCTCTCCTCCTCATGAAAGATCCCATCCTCAAACACCAAATTACCATTAATGAAGGTATGGGTCACACGAGAATGTGTTTGGAGGCCATCATAAGGCGACCAACCACATTTGGAGTATTCGTTCGCATTTGAAACACAGCCATTTGCATTCAAATCAACCAACACCAAATCAGCATGATAGCCTTCACGGATGAAACCTCTGCGATCAATTTGGTACAAGATGGCTGGATTATGGCACATCAGCTGCACCAACAACGGCATATCGACCAACTCTGCCATGATCTCCAACGAATGTTGGATAGACGGGAAACCAGATTTGCTAGTGAAATAATCATCCGTCATCTTCTCCTCAAGCAGATGCGGCGCATGGTCGGTGCCAATGGTATCAATCAAGCCATCATGCAAAGCTTGGAGCAAAGCTTCCTTGTCGCGGTGCGACTTGATGGCCGGATTACACTTAATCGCAAAACCCTTCCTCTCATAATCACGGTTGTCGAAACACAGGTAATGCGGACAAGTTTCTGCCGTTATCTTTTTGTCTTTCAACGGAATGTCATTCCTAAATAATGACAGTTCCTTTTGTGTGGAGATATGAAGCACATGCAGTCGGGCACCAAACTTTTCAGCCATATCAACAGCCTTTGATGAGGATCTATAGCAAGCCTCCATCGTGCGAACAAAAGGATGGATGCTCGCATCAAGGATGACTTCGCCTTTTGAAGCCAAGTCCTTGCAACATACCGTGTTTTCATGAATTGTCTGTTCATCCTCACAATGTGTGGCAATCAGGCAGGGTGACTCCCTAAACAGCCGAACCAAGACTTCGTTCTTGTCCACAAGCATATTGCCCGTGCTTGAACCCATAAAGAGCTTGATGCCACACACCCTTTTGGGGTCTGTCTTCACCACTTCGGCAAGGTTGTCGTTAGTGGCACCCAAATAGAAGGAATAGTTGGCCAAGGATTTCTCGGCGGCGAGGTCGAACTTTTGTTGCAGCAACTCTTGTGTGGTAGTTTGCGGCATTGTATTGGGCATGTCCATGAACGAAGTCACGCCACCTGCCACAGCGGCACGGCTCTCCGTGTAGATGTCGGCCTTATGGGTCAGACCTGGCTCACGGAAATGCACATGCTCATCGATAATGCCAGGAATCAGGAATTTGCCTATACCGTCAATGACTTGAGTTGAAGGTCGTTGAGCCTGTCGAAACGCCGACTCAGTATCAACCGGCCCTTCGACATGCTCATGGGCCTGGCTTTCACGAATAATCTTGGCAATCTTGCCATCCGAAACGAAAACACTTGCCACAAAGGTCTGGCCTTCATTGACAAGTGTCGCATTTTTGATATAGTAGTTCATTAGCTTTTCCTTGGTTTAATCTTACCTGTCATGCCTCTCCAACGCAGGTTGATGACGCCAAACACCGCCTCACGGAAGATGCCCTTACTCATCTTTGACTGTCCTTCGCGGCGGTCAGTAAAGATAATCGGCACCTCCTCAATCTTGAAGCCGAGTTTCCATGCGGTGTATTTCATCTCGATTTGGAAGGCATAACCCACGAACTTGATTCTATCCAAATCAATGGTCTCAAGCACCTTGCGCGTGTAGCACACAAAACCTGCCGTGGTGTCGCGCACCTGCATACGAGTGACGAAACGCACATATGCTGAAGCGTAATATGACATCAACACGCGGCCCATCGGCCAGTTGACTACATTGACGCCTGTTTTGTAGCGTGAGCCCACTGAGAGGTCAGCACCATTGGCGCAGGCATCGTGCAATCTCTCCAAGTCATCGGGATTATGCGAGAAGTCGGCATCCATCTCAAAGACAAACTGATAGTCGCGTTCCAGGGCCCACTTGAAGCCGGTGATATAAGCCGTACCAAGACCCAACTTACCTGCCCGCTGAATCATGAACAAGCGGTCGCTGAACTCCGCCATCAGTGTTTTCACGATGTCGGCGGTGCCGTCGGGGCTGTTGTCGTCGATAATCAAGATATCAAACGCCATCGGCAGGTTGAAGACGTAGCGAATAATCTTCTCGATATTCTCTTTCTCCTTGTAAGTTGGGATAATGACCAAATTCTCTGACATACCAAATTCGTTTTCCTTTCAACGTGCAAAGATAAGGGAAAATTGCATATTGGTGCAAGAGAGCACAAAAAAAGCCCACCCGAAGGCAGGCTTTTCGTTTCAATTCATTTATTATATTATTCTACAACGAAGTCCTTCACTTCCCATGTTGCCGAGGCACTGGTCGAACTCGTGTACTTGAAAGCGATGGTCACGGTTTGACCAACGTATGAAGTCAGGTCAGTAGTGGAAGTGATGAAGGTCCAGTTGTTGCCAGCAGGCCATTGGTCAAGATTCAACTCCGTCCATGTAGCATTACTGACATTACCATTATAGTTGGTGGAAATCATCACGAACAAAGTGCCTTGCGGCGAAGCATAGTTGACAGCTTGGCTGAAAGACAGTTTTGCCGAACTAACACCCGACAAATTGATGGCAGGAGAAACAAGCCAGCTTTCAGCCGCATAGTTTTGGCCAGAAACATAAGCACTAGCCTTCATGCAAGAGTAAGAAGGAGCGTGTTGCCAAACATAGCTCAAGCCAGAGGGCAAGTTGACATCCTCAATGGTGAAGTTGCCTTGTCCTGTAGCAAAGGATTCGGAGAAAATCTCCGTGCCAGGAGTGGGAGGAGTAACGCCGCCTTCCAGGACAAAATCAGCCTCGGTGCCGTTGCTGTCGCGCAAACCAGCCTGTCCGAAATAGTTGCGCAGCGTACCCAACACGGCCAACTGCTTACCATAATTGCCAGGATTGTCATACAGATTGACCTGTGTGCGGAGCGGTTTGCCGGAAGGCAGGTTCACAATGATGCAGTTGGCAATCTCGCGACAAGTGACATCATCGGCAATCACCACATTCGTATAAGAATCAACGGGAATCGACCAAATCACATCATCATTGCTCGTAACGGTGCTCAACCCGTTACGCACTGCGCCGACAATGTAGCCTTGCACCCAAGCCGTGACACTCTGTCCTTGCAAGCCGATACCCGAAGAAACATTATAAGGATCGCTCGCCGTGCCGCTGCCTGCACCTGGTCCAGGAGGTGTAGGCGGAGTTGGAGGCTCTTCACCACTTCCCTCTTGGATGGTGATGCTCTGGATTTCAATCGTGCCAGCCTTAACATCATCAGAGACATACTTCACTGCCAAAGTCACCGTTTGACCGACACATTGCGTCAATGAGATGTCAGTGGTCGTGAAGTCATTCCAGTTGTTGCCTTGGATCAAAGTGGCAGGTACTTCTGTCCACGAAGCGGAAGTCGGGGCACTTCCCCAAGTATAGTCCGTGGAAGCCCAAATAGTCACATCACTGATGTTGTTGAAGTAACGTGCGATATAGACCATGGTCATCTTGGCATCACTCACACCCGTGATGGCCACCGGAGAAGAGATGAGCCAATCTTCATTGGCATTGTTAGTGCCATTCTCATAACCCGTCATCTTGGCTGTGTTGTAGTCAATCATCCAAGATTGAGGACCATAGGCATCATAAGTCATGTATGTGCCAAACTCAGTGGCAAATGACTGGTTATAAGGCAAATACTGAGTTTCTCCACCAGGTGTGGGAGGTGTAGGAGGCGTATCACCACTACCTTCTTCAATAGTAATGCTCTGGATCTCCATCGTACCAGCTTTGCTGTCGGTGGAGGTGTATTTCACCGCGAATGTGACAGTCTGACCAACGAATTGTGTCAACGAAATTTCAGCAGTCAGGAAGTCTGTCCAGTTGCTGCCCTCGCGTAGGTCGGCAGATACAGGAATCCAAGTAGTCTGTGTCGGGTCACTGCCCCATGCATAATTCGTTGAAGCCCAAATGGTCACTTCGTTATTGATATTGGTGAAATAACGGCCAATATACTTCATGGTCATCTTGGCATCATTTACACCTGTGATGGCCACCGGCGAAGAAATGAGCCAGTCCGCGTTGGCAAAATAATTGGGATTGACATAACCAGTCATCTTGGCAGTGCTGTAGTCAATCTCCCAAGACTGCGGTCCCAACTCATCATAAGTCATGTATGTGCCAAACTCGGATGCAAAGCTTTGGGTGTAAGGCATATTCTGCACTTTGCCACCAGGATTCGGTCCAGGAGGAGGTGTCGGACCACTACCCTCTTGGATAAGGATGCTCTGCACCTCGATGGTTCCAGCTTTGACATTGTCTGAGAGATACTTCACAGCAACACAAATCTTCTGTCCGGCAAACTGCGAGAGATCGATAGTGGTTGAATTGAAATCGGTCCAGTTGCTGCCTTCACTCAAATTGGCCGACAACTCAGTCCAAGAAGCTTGTCTGGGATCACCAGAAACATAATCGCTGGAAACTTGGATTGTGACATCTTGGTTCAGATTCGCGAAATACCTAGCTATATACTTCATGGTCATGCTGGCCTGCGAGACAGCCTCCAAGGAGAATCTGGCCGAAATCAACCAGTCCTCATTTTCATTATTGGTGCTGTTGACATAACCCGTCATCTTTGCCGTGTTGTAGTCAATTTCCCAAGACTGAGGACCTAACACATCGTAAGTCGAGTAGGTTCCAAACGAAGACGCAAAGTCTTGATAATAAGGCAATCCAGAATCCTCGCCTGGGACATAGCCTTCAAACTCAAGTTCACGAGCCGAACGGATGTAGAGTTGCCAAGTGCTGCCATAAACAGCGGCGATGGCTGTCAAATTACCTGTACCCTGCGGCAACGAGTCGTTGGCGAAGTTGGCATAGTTGCTGGTGCGCACGATAACGGTCTGTGAGTAGTCACTGGGGTCGGCCAAGGTGCGGTTACCGTAACCAGATGGGTCGGCGAAGGTGTTCTTTTCGGTAAACCTCACATTTTCCAGACGTACCAAACCCGCCAAATATTTGCCTTCATTGATTTCTGCAATGGTGGCTTTTGCTGGCTCGATTGGCTTGTTGTTGGCCAATATGATGATGTGACCGTCGGCCTCGAAATTGCTCAACTGAGGCAAGTTGTTATACAACGAATAGGTGACATCCTTCAGATAAACACGGATGGAGTCACCGATACGTAAACCAGAAACGGCATCGAGGTGAAGCTCAAGGGCAGCACCCGTGGCGCGGTCTTGGATGAAGGCGGCCTTGTAAAGGTTGCCCGACTGCTCATCGGCGGTGACAATGCCGTACACCGAGGCGTCATAGTTAAATACGGTACCCGATTCCATTTCAAGAATGTCAGCAATGGTGTAAACCGTACCTATCGGCAAATCCTGGATAGGCGGTTCGGGATACTCTTTCTTGCAGGCGGTGAACATCATGCCCACCATGGCAAGCAGCGTAAAGATGTTTAATACTCTGTTTTTCATTTTATTTGATGTTGAATTGTTAATCGTTGAATCGTTGAATTGTTTGGCTTTCAGCTATCAGCATTCAGCAAGTTGGCTGACGGCTGATAGCTGATGGCTGACAGCTCATTTTCTGACTGTCAAGCTAATGTAATAATTCAAACCGTACATATACGAATACTTGTCCGGGAACATATCGGGATTGTTGGCGTTGAAGCGCAACTGCTCGTAACCGTAAAGGATAGCACTCTTGTTGTTGAGCAGGTTGTTGACACTTAAATTGAAGAGGAAATAGTAGCCTTTATAACGCTTTGAGAAACCGCCATAGAAGTCAAGCGTGAATGTGGGCTTTAACGGGCTTTGACTCAGAACGTCCTCGATGCGGATGTCACCCACAGCGTAGTGGTCCATACCGTGTTTCGTGTGGTTATAAGGGTTCACATCGAAGTACATATTGGCCATATAATTACCGTTGAGGCTCACCCACCAATACTTAGGCGAGTTGTACTTGATACCTAACGAAGCCACCGTCTCGGGCCCCGAAGAAACGTGATAGTTTTTCAGATAAGCCGTATGACCATCGATGTAGGCAATGTCGTTGTTATCATCATACACCGAGAACAACGGGTTGTTAGCATAGACATGGATGCCGTTGGCTGCAGCGGCCTGCAAGGTGACCGTTGGCGAGACGTTATATTCAGCTCCCATCTCCAAACCAACGCAACGTTGTTTAGTACCTGTCATGATGAAGTTGATAAACTCACTGGTGTAGGAATTGGCGCTAGTGGTAGTATTTTGATAGACGTTCTCGCAATAGAAGCTACGGTTCCAGATGATGTTGTTATAGGTGTTGTAATACCCTGTCAAACGGAACTTGAACTCAGGCGAACGATACATGTAGCTCAAATCGACAGCATTGATACGCTCGCTCTTCAGGTCACCTTCCACGACGGTGTGACGCGTACGCGGCGACACATAGATATCGCGGAATTGGGGAGACTGTAACATGTAGGCCCAATTGACCACGATGTGGTTACGACCATTGATGGCATAGGAAACGCCAGCCTTCACACCCGGATCCAAGAAATTATGCTTTTCGTCGTCACCGTAGGATCTATCAGCAAACTCACCATTCTGGAAGAGGCCTGTACGCCAGATTTGAGTGAATGAAAGCTGCATACCAAGATACAAGTCGAAGTTGCCGACAAGCCAGTCGATCTGATCCCAAACTCGGCCATAGTTGCGGTTGGCGTAATAGTTATAATTAATGATGTCGCCGACCTTGGCCACATGGTTCGTGTTGAGCAGGTTGGTCTGACAGTCATCGGTTTCAAGGTTTTCGGCATACTTATTAATATCATAGTAGTAATCGCCGCCAAGGAGGTCGTTGACGCACTCGTAATAATGCGTTCTCGATACATTGACCGCCAAACCGCCTGTCATGATGAGGTTGGGCGCGAACTCATGCTTGAAGTAGGAGGCGCCACCTGTTTGCATCTTGTCATAGTGACGTTCTGCGAGGATATACTTCGAGAAACTTCCCGTCACCGTGCCATCTTTTCCGTTGTTGGCGTTCTGTACAGTGAAGAGGTGGTTGCGATTAGCCATGTAGAGGGCATCCCAGTCGATCTGGGTGACTTTCGGATCGCGGTTACGCCATGCCTCAAATTGTGCCTCAATTTCAGCCGTGCTATGGGCATTGGTCATGTAATAACTCGGCAGGTTCTTGTAATAGTCGGGACGCGGGTCGGGAGCTTCACCCCATTCCAACGAAGTCTGACCAGCCTTGCCAGCAAAATAGTAGACCGAGGTTTGGAACGAAGTCTTCCTGTTCGGTGTCCAATACCAAGTGAGGCTGGAGAACGGTTGGTGATATGTGCTCATACGCGAGTTGCGGATCACCTGCGTACCATTTTCGTCGATGGTCTGATAGCCCCAGTTGGGATTGTAGTAGTTGGAACCGACAAGGTCGTATGCTTCCTGCACAACGGGTGCCGAGCCGCCGCGCTGCGAGGGTGCGCCGAACACAGTGAGGTCGAGGCTATGCTTGTCATTGAGCTTTTTCTCCACGGAGAGGAAATAGCTGTAGGCCTGGTAGAAAGAGCCTTCCGTGTAACCCGTCACGGTGCTATACAAGTTGTTCTTCCAATTGGAATCATAGTTGCCATTGGCATGAATCCCTGAATAGCGTCCGCTGGCGGCAGCCATCAGGTACCAACCATCACCTATCTCGCCAGTACCTATAGAGGCCATGACGCGGTGGTTGTAGGAACGGTTGCTGAGAGCATAGCTCAGCGAAATCTGCTTGCGGTACTGAGAGGCGCGTGTCGAATAAGCCGTGAGGCCACCCAAGTTGCCGAAGCCCGCATCGGTCTTTCCGAGACCTTCGACAAGCACCGAGTTGCGGAAAGCGTCGTTGAGACCGCCCCAATTACTGAAGACGGGGCGTCCCGTCTCAGGGTCGTTCATCAGGATGCCGTTAATCATCACGTCGCTGTACTTCGAGTCGTTGCCACGCACACGATAGCGCAGCGAGCCGAAGTTGTAGGCCGCAATGCTGTTGAACACGTCGCGTGACGAGTTCAGCAAAGTCGAGGCATCATTGACCGAGGTGGAGGACTCCTCGAAGTCGGAATCCATCAGAATCACCGTCGGCACTTCATTGTTGTTCAGGTCGGCAGTGTCAATAACTTGGGCATACGCCCCCGTCATCAGCATCGCTACGACCGCTAAAAGTAGTATTTTTTTCATATTGAACTTGTTATGATTTGCGTTGGGTTTTGCCTACAATAAGCAGGCAAATGTAGGAAAAGTTCTTTTACATCGGTGGTTTTATTATGGATTTTTTTGTTACTTTTGCCGCGTTATCAATCCATATTTCATTCTCACCATGAAAAAGCACTATGTTTTCATATTGGCACTTTTGGCGTTCGGCCTTGGAATGAACCACATTTCAGCCCAAGAGCAACAAGCCTATAAGGTCGGTTTGGTCGGTTTCTATAACCTGGAAAACCTCTTTGACACCATCAACGACCCGAACAAAAACGACGAGGAGTTTTTGCCCCAAGGCGCCAACCAGTGGAATACCGAGAAATACCTCAACAAGCTTCATAACATGGCATACGCCATCTCAACTATCGGCACAGACATCACACCCGATGGTGTAGCTGTCCTCGGCATGTCGGAGATGGAAAACCGCACCGTGTTGGAGGACCTTGTGTCCCAACCTGAACTGAAGGATAGAAACTACCAAGTGGTGCACTACGACTCGCCCGACCGCCGTGGCGTGGATGTGGGATTGCTCTACAACCCGAAGTATTTCAAGCCGACCAACAGCAAGTCATACCGCACCGTCGTTCCTAATGACCCCGAATTCATCACCCGCGACCAGCTGGTCGTCTCGGGCCTCTTCGATGGTGAGATGATGCACTTCATCGTCATGCACTGGCCTTCACGTGCTGGTGGCGAGAAGCGCTCCATGCCAGGCCGTATTGCCGCTGCCAACCTCTGCCGCCACATCGCCGACAGCATCATGCGCGAGGACCAAAGCGCCAAGATCATCATGATGGGCGACTTCAACGACTACCCTGACAGCAAGAGCGTGACAAACTATCTCCGTGCCTCAGGCGACATGAAAGACCTGCGCGACGGCGAGTTTTTCAACCCCATGTATGAGCTGCACAAAAAAGGCTACGGTACCAATTACTACCGCGATGCACCTGGCGTGCTCGACCAGATGATCCTCACTCCTGCCCTGATACCCAACGGCTACGACAGCTACCAATTCAAGAACGCGAAGGTACACAATAAGGAGTTCTTGAAACAACATGGTGGCAAATACAACGGCTATCCCTTCCGCACCTTCGGCAGCGGTGTCTGGATGGGTGGCTACAGCGACCACTTCCCGGTATATGTCATTCTGCTGAAGAAAGCGTAAAGGAAATGCGGAATGCTGAATGTGGAATGCTGAATGGCGCAAAAAATCATTCAGCATTCCTAATTCAGCATTCCTAACTTTTGGCTTTTATTCTTTCACCCACTTCCCCGTCTCCACCAAGGTCCCTGAGCCCGTCGAAGGGCCGCCCTCCGAAGTATAAACCTTCCAAACATAAACGCCCTCAGTCCAATCCCCAGCATCAATCGCCGTCACTTGTTGCGTGAGTGCTTGGCCGTGGATGAGTCTGCCGTTGATATCGTACACTTCCATGCGGGCATTTGGCAAGGCAGTGTGGATATTAAGCGTGTTGCCGCCTGGGTTGGGATAGGCTACCGTTGAGCCATCAGCTTCGTTCTCAACAACTTGATCATAATGCCATGACAAATCGGCCCCTACCGAAAAGGCATAACTCACACAAGGTCCAATCCCATAGGCATGTGCCACAAAAGTGCCCGACGAATTCGACAGCGTTTGCGTCCCAAGGTCCGTTCCAATGCGTGCAAAAGAATACTCCGGACGGCCTGGCACCTCCCTAAAATAGGAAGCGATACTTTGTCCGTTCAAGCTCATACCAGAAACGAACGCCGTCTCCGTCACGATGTTGACAAAGAAAAACTCGCATTGGGAACCGCCAAAAACGGGAAAGACGGCATGATGTATGGCGCGATCCAAGGGACAAATATACACCATGGACGGGTC
>JAFRRE010000101.1 GCA_017428285.1 Bacteroidales bacterium
AGGGTGGTTCCGAGACAGCGTCCGTCTAAAGTATAGATTATTCCGTCATTAGCAGGTTTTTCTGTGGTGTTTTCACCAATACCCGTTCCGCTGTCTATAGTGCCTGAACCAGAAAGGCTGCCGTAGGTCAAGGTGAAGCCGGCAGTATGGATGGCTCCGTTGTTGATCAAGTTGTCAACGTATGCATTCCCCGTCAAGGTCCAAGAGCCATCGGCGTTGACGGTCACGGTGGATGACAGGGCGTTGTTGTCGCTATCCATCACACCTTTCCAAATGACGTTGCTACCCACGGTGACGGTCACGTTACTGTAACTGTCAGCATCCACATTGCCTGTATAAACCCACGAACCTTGTGTGGTGTTAAGAATGAGGTTGCCCGTGCCGCCGTGGGTGCTCCATTGCGTGTTGTAGTCGACATACATCAGCAGCCCACTCGCGACAGAAAGCGTGACATCGGCAAGGGTCAAGGTGCCGACATTCTTCGTAGGCACTTCGCAAAGTGGTGCGCTGGCATCGGTGGTGGTGAGCGATGAAGAGGAAACGGTGATGTAAGCGTTGTTGCCTTGTGCGTCGCCTGAACCGCTTTGCAGCATCATCAGACCGCGCTCGCTGCTGCCACTGGTCATCGTGCAGTTGTTGATAATCACGCCGTTGTCGCCTTCCACATCGGCAATCTCTCCTAATTCGGAAATGCCCGTCAAGTCGTTGGCTGTGATGGTGCCAGTGGAATAAAGCACAGCCGAACGGTTGCCTTTTGCCGTGGCGGTGCCTCCCGTTACGGTGACGGTGCCTCCGCCACGATCGGTGGCTATCGTGCTGCTCGTTTCAGATTCAGTAGTAATGTCTACATTGGTAGCGTTGATGATGCCACCGTAAGTGGCGTGAAGTCCGCGCGAAACACGTTCATAATTGTGGATGGTTACGTCGTTGACGTTGATGGTGGCACCACGCCAAGCGAAAACGGCGTTGGAACCTTTCGCGTTGGTTGTAATGGTGCCGCCGTTCATTGTGATGACGGAAGTGCCATCAAGGCCTTTGGCATAAACAGCAGAGTTGATGCCATAGAAACTGGTGGCGTCGCCATCGTTGCTGTTGGTGTCGCCCGTTTTGCTGATGGCGCAATTGTTGAGCGTGAGATTGCCATTGGTCACTTGAACCACATTGTAATCAGACTCGGTGGTGCTGAGAGTTTCGCCCGTGAGGGTCACCGTTGAGCCATTGTTGAGGATGTAGGCCGCTCCATCAGGGATGGTGTCGGTACTGCCTCCACCGCCTGGGCCTTGGGCTGTCGCAGCTGTTGCAATGGAGAGCATTGCAAAAATGATTATGAATTTCTTATACATAATTTTATTGTTTAATGTTTATAGGACGCAAAAATATAACCAAAACACAAACAAAAGGTATCACAAAGGGCGAAATGTTTGACAAAAAGTCAGATTGGATGATTGGTTAGTGAAAAAAAATCAGTATTTTTGCCACATGAAAGATCAACAATCAGAGCCTCATCCATTGTTGTCCAATCTTCAAAGGATTAAGGATGAAGGCATCGTAGTACTTGATGATGTCAGGGATTTGCCCGCTGGCGATAGACCTTTTGTTTCTTCTGATTACGTCCTCTGCGTTGGCCACAGGGGACAAATACAACTCAAGTACGATGACCAACCCGACTATTCAGAGAGACAAACAGTAGGTGTGATTTTCCCTAACCACAGTGTGAGCATGGTGAGCAAAACCGATGATTACCTTGCCACTTTGATAGTTGTCGATGCTTCGGTACTGAACGATCCCATGCTGCAAATCATCAACCAGATGCGTTACCGCTATGAATCGCATCCCTGTGTGAAACTCGATAGGCATGAATACAGGATGATAACGGATGTGGTGGAGGGAATGCGTGAAATCAAGCGTCTCGAACTACCGGAGAGTCGGATGTTGATGACCCGTTTGCTGGAGTTTTTACTACGATTGCTCAGCCATTACCGCAAAAGCAAATTGAACGAAACCGGTGACAACAGGCGCGTGAGCATGCAGTTTCATTCCGATTTGACCCAGCATTTCCGCAAGCACCACGATGTGGGTTTTTATGCTGAAAGAGCTTGTCTGACACCTAAGTACTTCAGTGCGGTTGTCAAGCAGGAAACAGGTCACAATGCTGCCTATTGGATTCGCGTCAAAATTATCGCCGAGGCTAAGATGCTACTGCATATACGGCAAGACCTCTCCTTGAAGGTTATTGCTGATATGTTAGGCTTTGGAGAACAAGCCAGTTTCAGTCGCTACTTCAAGCGTGAAACAGGTTTGTCGCCTACTGAATTCCGAGAATTGGATTGATTCTATCCCATCACCACATCCAACACCATCATCAGCACAAATCCAATGGCAAAACCAATGGTACTGAGGTTGGAATGCTCGCCCGATGAGGCTTCGGGAATCAGTTCCTCGACGACCACATAACACATGGCACCAGCGGCGAAGGCGAGCATGTAGGGTAGGATAGGGGTAAGCCATGCGGCCAACAACACTACAGCTAGACCGCCCAGCGGTTCAACCACTCCACTCAGGCTTCCAATAAGGAAAGACTTTGCCTTGCTGTTGCCCTCGGCACACATAGGCATGGAGATGATGGCCCCTTCGGGGATGTTTTGGATGGCGATGCCGAGTGAAACTGCCACGGCACTGGCCAAACTAACACTTTCGGCACCTTGCGATGCAGCGGCAAACACCACGCCCACCGCCATGCCTTCGGGCAGGTTGTGGATGGTGACGGCCAAAGCCAACATTGCTGTGCGGGAGAGTTTGGAGCGCGGTCCTTCGGGCTTGGCAGAGCCAAGATGCAGGTGTGGTGTGAGTTCGTCCAAAAACAGCAAGAAACCGACACCCGCGAGGAAACCTATTGCAGCAGGCAATACAGCCCAATGGCCACTTCCCGACCGCATCTCAATGGCAGGGATGAGCAACGACCACACCGAAGCGGCAATCATCACGCCCGAAGCAAAACCCAACAGCGACTTCTGCAACTTGGGCGACATGTCTTTCTTCATGAAAAAGACAAAGGCCGCACCGAGCATGGTGCCCAACAAAGGAATCAACAAACCGATGGCAGTGCCCATAATGGTAGTAATAACAGTTTAGACTGCAAAGGTAGGCTTTTTTCGGTAATCCGAAAAAACAAAACCGCCGCAAAGGTCAAGAAAACCCTTGCGGCGGTTAGATTGTTAGAACTTTGTTTTACGCTTCCTCGATGGCACCCACAGGGCAGCCTTCTTTGGCTTCGGCGGCTGAAGCCATTGCCGCCCCTGGCACTTCGTCCTCAATGGCGACAGCCACGTCACCTTGGATGCTGAACACTTCGGGGCAGGTGGACTCGCAAAGCCCGCAGCCGATGCAACTGTCATTCACTTTGTACTTCATGATGTTCCTTTCTGTTATTGGTTTATGTGTTGGTTGATCAATTCCTTGATTTTGCTGATGATGGCTTCCACTTCCATCCCCGATTTCTTGCTCATTTCGGCGATGGTAGCCTTGCCCAACATGATTTTGCCAACGGGCGTGTTGAGCATCTTGAACTTCTCGTTCACTTTTGCCATTTCCGTCTTCAACCAAGGATATTGGGCGATGAGGTCGGCTAAACGGGTGTCTTTCGTGATTTCCATATTATTGCGTTTTTGTTACGGACGCATTCAATGCGTCCCTACATTAGTTTTATGTCGGGATTTTTCTCTGTGAACTTCTCTTTCAGCACCTCGATGATCTCGGCGCGGCTGTTGCCTTTCTTCTCCATCTGTTTGATGGTCTTATAGGCTTGAAACAGCGTGGAAGGCCCGATTTCCGAACTGAAATAACCGATGCCTTGGTTCCAGGCCAGCAATTCAAACACATCGTCTAAAGCGGCTGAATCGAGGCCGTGGATGTAGGCCTTCACCAGCTCGCGCGTGGCTTGCCGCATACGACCTGCTCCGACGGCATTAGCCAGCGAAAGCAATAGACGTGTCTCGTATGGCAGATGACGGCGGCTGTCGTTCCAG
>JAFRRE010000102.1 GCA_017428285.1 Bacteroidales bacterium
AAGACCTGGAAGTTGGCAGCACCCCAGCTCACACTCGACTGAGAAGCATAGAACTTCATGGCTGTGATGTCACCATTGGCCATAGCGGTAAGCTCGGCCGCAGGCATCACAAACTCAGCCTTGAGGTAAGCATCGGCATAAAAGCCGTAAACTGGCACGTATCCGTTGGTAGCTGTACCATCGTATACGGTCAGTTCATCTGCTCTCACAAAGCCTGTAACGGCCAGCAAGAGCATCATCATCAAAGAAAAAACTTTCTTTTTCATAATGAATAATTTTGGTTAATAAATAGGTGAATTAATAAGATTTCTTGCATATAAACACGAATAGCCTCCATGCAAAAAGGCATAGCGGCATCATTTTTCCTAAGCATAAAACGAACATTCGAATGCATAGTAAACGCGTTGTTTTGTTGTCTAGACATTGGAATGACTAACAACTGGGGATTTACCCTTAGTCGGAAATGAAAAAAAGTGGTTTTTTTGTATTTTTTGGAAAAAAAAGAAAAATTTTCGCAAAAATGTTTGGCGGATTGAAAAAAGTTGTATTTTTGCAGCCGCAAATCGAAAGATTCAGCGTAGCTAAACGAGGGGCATTAGCTCAGTTGGCTAGAGCGCTTGCATGGCATGCAAGAGGTCATCGGTTCGACTCCGTTATGCTCCACAAAAGGAACCCCGCTATTTCAGCGGGGTTTTTTGTTTGCAAGTCACTTGGAAGAGTATCTCATGGCTTTGCTCCCGCGTCGCTTTGCGCTTCCCCCTCTGAAAGGGGGATTAAGGGGGAGTCAAAAACTCTCATTTAATCCCATTATCTTCTACCACTTGCTCGATAATCCAATTTGCAATTCTTTCAGCATCTTTTCTTACCTCGCCATCATTCACTCTGATCACTTTCAAGCCTATTGCACGCATTTGTCTGCCACGTTCAGCATCCTTTTCTTGAGCCTCGACAGAATAATGCGAACAACCGTCAATCTCAACCACAAGATTCAATTGCTTACAATAAAAATCGGCAATGTAGTTCAATATGGGGTACTGCCGACGAAACGCATAACCTAGGTTCTTTGCTCTCAAGCATTTCCACATCATAACCTCGGCAAGCTGATACCCTTTCCGCAAATCACGACTAAACTGCTTCAAACGCGGGTTATAAGGCAAAAAGTTGGATCCAAAAGTCAATCCCTCCGGGTTGATGCCGTGGCTTGATAGATAGTCTGGGGTGATGTCATGGAAGAACATAAGATTATTGTTTTTTGATGGTTGGTTGTGTTCAACTCCCCCCTGCCCCCCCTCTGAGAGGGGGAAGCCTACCGGACGCTGACCTACCGGGGTGATACCGCTATATGTTTTCAGCCCCTTCTAGGTTAATTCTCTTTCAATTCCTCTAATGCCCTCTGCAACACCTCATCCATCGGAGCATATATCGGATAGAAGCCCTCATCATCGAAGAGGTCGCGGGCAATATAGGCCTTCAATAGCGTGTTGGCCTCGCGGCGCGCCACCTGACGTTGCTCTTCCGTGCCCTTGACGCCTTTCTCGTCAGCTAGCTTCACCAACTCGTCGAACATGGCATCGCTCACTGCAAACGACTGGTCGAAAGACTGGACTGTCTTGTATTGTTGCAGTTGTCTACGATGCTTGTCGGTGTATTCAAAAGCATATTGGTAGAGCAAGCCTTTGTTGACAATGCGGTTGAAATAGTATTCCGTGCTGTCGTTCACCAAAGGCACATAGATGTCAGGCATGATGCCACCACCACCGTAAACTGTCTTGCCTTTGGGCGTGGTGTATTTCAGGGAATCGGCGAAATGGATGCTGTCTTCACTGAAGAGTTCTCCATTCTCATAACGCTCCAACGACTCGAGCATGTATTCTTCCAAATCTCCGCTGTAAGGCTTCTGGATGCAACGACCTGTAGGCGTGTAGTAACGCGCCACGGTGAGGCGGATGGCGGAATTGTCGCTGAGCATGATCTGTTCCTGCACCAGGCCCTTGCCAAATGAACGGCGACCAACAATGGTGCCTCGGTCGTTGTCCTGCAAGGCTCCAGCCACAATCTCGCTCGCGCTGGCCGACTCGCCATCGATAAGCACCACCACGGGTATGTCTTCCAACATCCCATTGCGACGTGCTTTCATGTACTGGCGAGGACGGTTGCGGCCTTCGGTATAGACAATCATGCTGCCCCTGGGTAAAAACTCATCAGCGATGTCGACAGCAGCACTAAGGAAACCGCCCGTGTTACCGCGCAGGTCAAACACGAGTTGTTGCATACCCTTCGTTTTCAAGTCCCTTATCCCCTTCTTGAATTCATCAGCCGTGGTGGCAGAGAACTTGCTCAGCTTCAAGTAACCCGTTTTCTCATCGAGCATATAGGCAATGTCGACACTATAGGTAGGGATGGCGGCGCGAGTGATGGTGTAGTCAAGCAGACCCTCCACCCCACGACGCAGCACACGTACGCGCACTTTGGTGTTTTTAGGGCCTTTCAGCTTACGCATCACGTCCTCATTCTTGAGTTTCTTGCTGGCCACCAAGGTGTCGTCGACATAAATGATGCGGTCGCCCGCCATGATGCCCACCTTCTCGGAAGGGCCGCCCTTGATGACGCTAACGACGGCGATGGTATCCTTCTCCAAACGAAACTGCACCCCAATACCGTCGAAACTGCCCAATAGCGGGTCGGTCACCTCATTGAACTCATCCAAAGAGATGAAAGCGCTGTGCGGGTCAAGCTTCTCCATCATGGCGGCAATGGCCTGGTCTTGCAACTTCTGTGCGTCGGGTTTTTCGACATAATCGTTATCCACATACCACATCACTTCATCGAACTTGCTGCCTCCTTCGAAGGTGACCTGCCGTTTACCTACACCTTTATTAATATAGAGGCCCAAAAGAAGCCCCGACAAAAGAATGATGATGACCCATATTGGGCGGATTCTGTTTTCCATTTCGATGAATGTTCAAATATGTAACTATTCAGTAATAAATAACATTTGTTTTGATACGAACTTTTTATCGACAATGACTGCTGACTATGACTATGACCGCTTCAACATATTGTAAAAGCGGTCATAGTCATTGTCACAAGTCATAGTTGAAATGCCTCGTGTATCATAGCCTCGTGTCTTATTCAGACCGTTGCGCTCGACAGTTCCAAGTTGCGATCCATCTTGCGGAACAAACCCTGCAACACCGTGCCTGGACCCACCTCGACGACGGCGCGCACACCAGTGGCAAGGATGTTGCTCATAGTCTGCGTCCACATGACGGGTGAGGTCAGCTGTGCGATGAGGTTTTTCTTGATGATCTCAGGGTCGTTGACCGACTGGCCTGTCACATTCTGGTAAATCGGGCAGATACCTTGGTTGAAGGTCGTTTCCTTGATGGCTTCGGCAAGTTCCAAACGGGCAGGTTCCATCAACGGGCTATGGAAAGCACCACCCACACTAAGCGGCACCACACGCTTGGCACCGGCTTCCTTCAGCTTTTCAGAAGCAGCTGCCACACCTTCCACCGAGCCAGAGATAACCAACTGGCCAGGACAGTTGTAATTGGCGGGAACCACAACGGCATCCTTAATGGAGGCACACACTTTCTCGATGAGTGCATCCTCAGCTCCGATGACAGCTGCCATCGTGCCAGGCTGAGCCTCGCAGGCCTTCTGCATGGCCATGGCACGCTTACTCACCAAGCGCAAGCCGTCTTCAAAGCCAAGCACCTTATTGGCGACAAGAGCCGAAAACTCACCCAAAGAATGACCCGCCACCATGGTAGGATCAAACTCTTCAAGCATTGAAGCCAAGATGACGGAATGCAAGAAGATGGCCGGTTGGGTCACCTTGGTCTGGCGCAAGTCCTCGTCAGTGCCTTCAAACATGACATCGGTGATTTTGAACTTCAGAATGTTGTTCGCTTTCTTGAACATATCCTTGGCTTTGGAGAAGTTGTCGTACAAGTCCTTCCCCATTCCCACAAATTGGGCCCCTTGACCGGGGAAAACGTATGCTTTTATCTTTGTATGATTTAAAATTTAAAATTTAAAATTTACAATTCAAAATTCAAAATTCAAAGATTTAGTGTAGGTTACTGCCTATCAGTTGGAAAAACTCCTCTCGGGTTGATTCGCGCTCAAAGGCACCGATGAAGTCGCTCGTTGTGGTCACGGCTCCTTGTTTCTGCACGCCTCGCATCGACATGCACAAATGTCGTGCCTCAATGACAACCGCCACGCCCAAAGGATGCAAGGCCTCGTTGATGGCGTTCTTGATTTGCGTGGTCAGGCGTTCCTGCACCTGAAGGCGGCGCGAATAGGCTTCCACCACTCGTGCAATCTTGCTCAGCCCTGTGATGTAGCCGTTGGGGATATAGCCCACATGCGCCTTGCCGATGAACGGAATCAGATGATGCTCACACAAGGAATACACCTCTATATCCTTCACAATCACCATCTGGCGGTAGTCTTCCTTGAATTTCGCCGACAGAAGAATCTCCATCGGATCCTGTTCATAGCCATGGGTGAGGAACTGCATCGACTTGGCTACACGCAAAGGCGTCTTCTGAAGGCCCTCGCGTTGCGGGTCTTCGCCCAAAAGCTCCAAGATGGCGGCATAGTGCTCCTGAAGTTTGGCCAACCGTTCCGTGTCGTACTGCTCGATGGCTTCGTAACCGAAACGCTTCCTAAGCTTTTCGTCCATTATCAACCGATTTTTTGCTTAGGCATAGCCACGGTCGACTGTTGTCCCATGACGCACTTACCCGTGAATTGTGCACCCACTTCAATGAGCAGCTGCTTGGTGGTCAGGTCGACTTCCACTTTCGAGGTCGATTTCAGCGCTGTCAGCTCCTCGGTGGTGATGTTACCCTTCACGGCGCCGGAAATTTCAGCTTGTTTGCAGTTGAGGTCGCCTTCCATGACACCAGTTTGGCCAATGGTGACCTTGCCGTTCGATTTCAGTGATCCAATCAGATGTCCGTCGATGCGAATATCGCCATTCGACTCAATATCACCTTTAATAGTGGTGCCGTTACCGATAAGGTTCCGGGCTTGAGATTCCATTATTGCCATAACTTTTATATTTTATTGTTTACTATTATTGTTGTTGGACTCCATAAATGTATTGTATTCATCCATGTTCTTCGCCTGATAGAAGACAGGATAGTTCTTGCTGGAAATGGGGACTATCTGGTATTTGGCCTTGTCGATACCGCCAAAGACATAGTCGGAAATCTGCATCGAGGTGATGTAGTCGGTGGCTTTGGCTTGACTGTCAAAGTTACCGATGGTGATGAGGGTGCGTGCATCGTCGAGCACCACACTCTTGAGGTTGAAGTTGCGCGTCCTATGTTCTTTCTTGTTGAAGTCGCTGATACGCACCATCAGCGGGTCGACGCGTACCGATTTGGTGTCGCACACAATCATGACAAAATGCTCGATGTTGGGCTCATAGGTATAAGGAGCCTCTTTCTTCACCTCAGGCTTGTCGCCACCTTCCTTTTTGTTGATGTCGGTCAGCACCAGTCCCAGATGATATTCTTCGTTGACGCTCTCCAAAACGCGGCGGGCGTATGGCGTGATGCTGCTTTGGGGATAGTCGCGCACCAAGTTGTACAAACGGAACGCCATAGTGTCTATAGAGGTCAAACGCCCTTCTGCGACGGCGTTTAGGAATGCGAAACGCGGCATGAAAGCCGTGTCGGTTTCATAAAGCTGCATGGCACGTTCGGTGTTCATCTTCACACGATAATACTGGCCCTGTTCGAATGCCTCGTAAGTTTTGCTATAGAAATCGGAGGCTTCGCGTTCCAGAGCTTGAAGTTTCTCAAAATAAGTCGGGTCGTTGATGAACTCGGCGTAACTCGAGGTGGGATACTTATCGAAGATCTTGCTTTTGTAAATCAAAGACTGCTCCTCGTGACCAAGATCCTTGTGCATCTTATAAAGTGCATACCAAGTGGGCAGCTCTTGCTTGCCGTTGGGATAGCGCCTGTCAAGTTCCTCATACGATTCGATGGAACGTGGCAAGTCCGACAAGCGATCCATATAAAGGAAGCCCAGATGATAGAGGCCGTCGGCGATGAGCGAGTCAGCCACCTCCTTTTGCTCCGGAGTGAAGGGTAAGTCTTGGAGGTAATAGCCACGGTCGTGGTTGGTCAAGGAAGCGGTCTCCTTGCCTCCCTCCCCTTCTTTTCCTTCTTCCTTTTTCTCATCTCCGCTTTCACCCTTCATCGCTGCGGCAAGGCTCCTTTGGTCACTGATACGCCAGTTGTCTTCGTTCTTACGCATACCCCATTTGCGGGTAAACTCAGTGATGCCCTTTGAAACAGAAGTCTGGTTATAGAAATACCATGAGCCACCCGCTGTACTCGTGGCCTCCATCGGGTTCTTCTCTGGTTCATTGCCGCCCACAGTAGAACCCATCAGCGCCAATTGCTCCTCGTATTCACGACGCTCCTTCTCAATCTGTTCCTGCTCGATGACTTGGGCGATAATCTTGTCAATAAGCATGTTTCGCGACACCGAGTCCATGGCGGCCACGCGCATCAAACTATCCTGGTCACGAACCACGTTGGCATACATCACCAGCTCGTTGAGCGTTTGCGAGATGTTCCTGATGCTGTCGTAGCCTTCAACCTCACGGTTCATGCTGGTGACAGCCGTATCGTAGTAGGCTTGCGCCAACTCATACTGGTTCTTTTCGAAAAACATGGTAGCCGCTTTCAGCGAAGATTGTGCTCGTTGGATCTGGTTGTCCTTATAGGCTGCCACCGACTTGCGCAGATAGTCGATGGCTTTGGTTTCATCGCCTTCGCGGAGCGCCAACTCCGCCATGGCGTAATAGATGCGGTCGCGATAGTCTTCGTTGTTCGAGTCGCGAAGCATCTTGTTCATCATCTTGTAGAGTTCTTTGGCGTTGTCGGCAGTACCCACCTTGGCCATATTCATCCTCGATTCGAAGACCATCTCATACACAGGATTGCGCTTGATGACCTTCTTGAACTGGGCCGTGGCACGTTCCGAGTCGCCTTGCCGCATATAAATCTGCCCCAAGATGAACATTGCGCGGGTACGCAAATCGTGGTCTTTGTTGAGCAGGATGCCGTTTTTCAGGTATTTGACAGCATTGTTATAGTCCTTGACAGCGATGAAATAGTCGGCGATGGTGAAATCGAAATTGCACATTAGCTCCTTAGGTGGCTTGCTCAATCCAGCGGTCTTGGCCTGTAGTTGCTCTATCATGGCGACAGCCTTGGGATATTCTTCCGTTTGGATATAGGTCTTGATGAGCCACATGTTGGCCACATAGGAAATATCGTTGTAGCTGTACTCAGAGGCCACGTAATCGAAAGTGCGTTTGGCGGGGATATAGTCGTGCTTGTAGAAATGCGCCTTACCCATGACGAGGTAGGCATCGTCGATCCATTTCACACGCTCACGGCTACCGAAATTCATGGAGTGTTTCTGGACGCAGATGGAAGTCTTCTCCAAGGCGCGGTCCATAGTGGAGTTCATCGCCATACCATTCTGTTGGTTGCCGTAGTTGTAGACGCGCAACACCTTGGTATAATCGTCTTTCACGGCTGTGCGGAGCTGCTTCTCGCCGTCATTCACGGCCAGCTCTCCGTTGAAGTAGATGTTGTAATGGCTAGTCAGGTTATGGTACATGCGTCGGGTGAGCGTGTTTTTCTTGGTCGAGCAGCCGCTCAAAAGCAGCAGCACCATCACGCAGCCCATTGTCACGATTATGTTGGTTCTTCTAAGCACTTCGTTTTCGTTTTATAAAGGATAACTCCAATTTGCCTCGAATATTACAAGCGGTTGAGAAAATCATTGGCGTTGTCCGTACCATTTCTTAGCCTCGTCGAGAAGCATCTCATCGGTAGGCTCCACTAAGGCCGAACGCATCTTGGTGGCGATGCTGTCGGTCGTGGTCTTGAACTCGTCCAAAAGCAGGCGGTCGAAGTCGGCCTGACGGCTTCTCACTATGCCTTCGCGTTCCTGTTGCAAGGTCTGCAAGGCTCTGTCCTTGTATTCATCCAAAGCCAGATATTGTATCAGGCCTTCCACCATCTTCAGGCTGTCTTCCGACCAGTCGAACTTGAGGCCTTCGCCAAGTGACTTCATTTCATATTTCTCGCAAAGTTCGGGCAGTTGTCCCTGTATCTTCTCCACCTCGCGGCCAAAGTCGACGGCCAGTCGCTCGGCACGTTCCTTCTCCACGTTGGCTTTGATTTTCGGCACATAGATAACAGCCAAGCCCGCCAAGATGGCGAGCACGACAGCAACGATAATCAGTTTCACGAAGGAATGACCCTTGGTGATGGCTGAACGCACGTCGCTGATGTTGTCGAAACGCTGTTCCCTCGAGAACTGGGTGCAATGAGTGGCCACTGCGCTAAACTGCTTGGAGATGTTGCGTTCGCCGATAAACTCCATGATCTTCCCCAAGGAATAGATATCGGCACGTGAATCGAAATCCTCACCTTTAATGATTTCGGGCGCTACGAACTCCATCTCTTTGATGAGCAGCTCGCGGTCGGCTTCCTGCTTTGTTTCAGGCACTCCGATGTCGATAAGCTTCACACGGCAGTCGCTGGCTGTCACCATGATGTTATCGGGATTGAGGTTGCAGTGGACGATGCCGTTGCGGTGGAGGTAATACAAGGCCTCGCAAACCTCAGCAAGGACGCTTTTCACCTGCTTTTCCGACAAGGTGCCCACGCGCACATGCTCGGCTAATGACTTGCCCTCGACGTACTCGAAGACGATGCAGTCGCCCATGCCTTCGATTTGGACAAAGTCCAAGGCCCTGCGGATGTACTTGTTGTCGAGTATCGAGGTGGTTTCAAACTCCTGTTTCAATGAGGCTTTGCAAGCCGCATCATCGGCACACTCTTTCTTCAAAGCCTTGACAATGACTTTTTTACCGTTGTAATTGGCGGTAAAGACGCGACTGTTTCCATAGCGGGAAGTATGGATTAGGCGGAGGTCGGTGTAGTCTTTAGAATAGTTGTTTTCTGACATTCTTCACAATGTATTTATCCATAAAAAGCCCTGCAATAGGCAGAACCCGTCATGCGATTTGGGCGCAAAGATAACGTATTTTTCCGAACCTTCGGCAAAACTTATTCGGAAACTATAAAATTGGGAGAAAACAACTTGAAAATTACTCTGTTTCGTTGAGCAATTTCGTCATGGTGATGTCGTTGTTAATCAGGTAGACATCAACCTCGTCAAGTTGGCCGAACATCTTCAAGTTCTTATACACAGTCTTGATTTCCGATTTGGAAACCTTGTGCAGCATGTTTGTCCAAAAGACAAGCACCGTATAGTTTTTCTCCTCTTTGATTTCTGGAAAAATGGCCTGCATTTCGCTTAACTTGACCGTATAGCCATCCAAGGGTACGGAAGTAGTTGGCGGAAACTCATCGAATTGATGGTTATAATTCCAACTCAGGTTGAAACATAAAGTGGGAGGGCAGTAACAATTGATGTGGAAGGAGATGAGTTCGTCGCCATGGAAATACATGATTTTCAGGGGCTGGTAAAGGTTTTTCATCTGCATGGAATCCGCGCCGAGTTCGCTCACTTGCATGAATTGTTTTTCGTTGCAAATCAAAGGTATAAATTCAAAATCCTTGGACAGTTTCTTGTAGAATTTCCCACATTGCTCCGCATTATAGCCGTTGATTTCGCGGAAGCCGAAGAGCATGGGGGCGAGGGTGTTGCAGCCTGAAAGGAGAAACAACCCAACAATCAAATTGAGTAACCATCTTTTCATAACAATTACCTCAACAGATTCCTGTTTTCCACTTCCTCCAAAATACTCATCTGCTGAATGGCAATTTTATTCAATTCCAACAAACGTTCTGATTGAGACATTCCCTTATTGATAAATACCGCATTAAGGTTTTCCATGTTCGACAAGCAAATCAATTGATTGATAGAAGCATAATCCCTAATGTTACCTTTCAAATCAGGATTCAACTCCCTCCATTCTTTTGCTGTCATTCCAAACAAAGCCATGTTCAAAACATCCGCCTCATTAGCATAAATTATAGATGTCTGCTGCGGAGTCAATTCTGCAGGCACCAAATTGTGTTTTATTGCATCCGTATGGATATGATAGTTGATTTTCGAAAGTTCGCGCTTTGCCGACCATCCAAGTTGTTTTTGTTCCTCCTCTTTAAGTCGCTGGAACTCTCGCAGTAGATAAAGTTTGAATTGGGGTGAAACCCATGAAGCAAACTCAAATGCCAAATCCTTATGGGCGTATGTGCCCCCATACCGACCTGCTTTTGCAATGATTCCGATGGCATTGGTTTTCTCAATCCACTGCTTGACGGAAAGAATGAATCGATTCAACCCTGCCATGTTCTTAATTCCCTCGAATTCGGGGGAATTAAAATTGGGATTATACATTTCCTCCCAAATGCCGAGAAACTCAATCGTGTTTTTGTTTCTGAGCCATTTCTCAATCAAAGCTAAACCGTTTTCAATAGGCTTCACCATATCCGTAAGTGAGATATAGTCACGTTCTTCAATGCTCACGACAGTTATTTCGGTGTCTTGTACGATAATCCTTGCCATGTTGTTCATTTTATTGAGGTTGCAAATATAACAAAAACAAGCGAACAGCAACATCTTCTACTGGAAATCAATCAGTTTTTTCATCCTCGCGATATTCCAGAATATCCCCCGGCGTGCATTGCAGCTCGCGGCAGATGGCGTCTAAGGTGTTGAGGCGGATGGCCTTGGCCTTGCCCGTCTTGAGGATGGAGAGGTTGGCTTGGGTGAGGCCGATGCGCTCGGCCAGCTCGTTGGAGCGCATCTTGCGTTTCGCCAACATTACATCAAGATTCAAGATTATCATAAGCGAATCAATTTTTGACTCGGGACTGCGGGACACGAGACACGAGACTTTTTTCGTCCCGCGTCTCGCGTCTCGAAGTCTCGTGTCAGATAGTAAGGTTATTCTCTTCCACCGCATCGGCGGCCACTTTGTACATGAAGGCGAAGAAGAGCAGAAGGAATGGTATGACAAAAACAGAATGTCCTGCCGTAAACGAAAATCCATGATTATAATAAACCGGATGCATAGCCCAACTCAAACGATGAACAAAATAAGAAAACACCAGCCAGAAAAACACTTTCACGTTCTTTTGAGGAAAGATGATTTCTTCACGTGAACTAATCAAAAAATTCAATGCTGCTAGAACACAAAGACCAATTGTTGCAATTGTACTGAGGATGTCAACAACAAGCAGCACAGCCTTTGCTGATGTATTCTCTTGTGACCAATCAATTGCTTTGTCTACGCCCCCTTTCCCTGTCAAAAGGCCAACGAACATAAACACTTCAAACAGTGTCCAAGCAATACAAAACAACAACGCTACATAACAGCAAATGCGGATACCTTTCCAAGTTTTTTGTTTTGTCATATTCTATTATTTGGATTGCAAAAAAACAGAATAATTCAATACTATCATTCAATTAATGAGAAATTTCATAATCTACCGCCACCGCCACATACCTTCCCGACTCTTCATCATAATATGCTGCATAGATGCCTTGGTTGATAACGATGATGTCGTTTTCCAACATAATGGGTTTACCGATAGCAAGATAACCATCGGACGTAAAGCCATTATCATCCGTTGTTGGGATAATGACCATTTTACCATCCTCAAAATAACCTCTTGCATTTTCACTTGGGTCAATGGTGTCGTTTTTTGTGCCTGCACAAATTCCAGGGTGGTCGTTATCACAATCTCCATTGAACTTTGTCCAACGCCACACCAAACTATATGAAGAGCCTTGAGCTTTTCCAGTAAACCCGCAGTCGTTTATCACCATTTCGCAGGCATAGGTGTAGTCCTTGATGGACTGGTTCTCGAAAAAGGCCTTGCCATCCTCCCAGCTCATAGTTTCGGCCATTTCAGCCAAAGTGTAATCTCTTGACTCAGTAGATTGCTGAATTGTTGTTGTTTCCTCTTGCGCCGTTTTTTCCTTGTTACAAGCAATGATGGCCACAGCGACCACTACGAGAGCCGTGGCTCCCAATGCGATTTTGAATTTGTTCATAATTTTGTCCTTTCCTATTTGATTTAGTAATAAAGTATTAAGTAATTCATTTTTCATTATTTGTCTACAACAAGACGTAAAATCTGTGTCAGATCTTTGACATCCGTAATTCTCAGCAAATAAACCCCTTCGGTCAAAGATTCCACACTCGCTTCATTGCCTCGAAAACTCATCACGCACTGCCCCAAGGTATTGTAAATCTTCGTTTCCTTGGCTTCCACCCCACCTATTCTGAGAAGCCCTTTGGTCGGATTAGGATAAACGAAAGCCATATTCTCCTCTTGGATTTCGCCCACACCAACATTACCATCGGCATTAATCTTCATGATAAAGACATCTTGACTTCGTTCTGGATTATGGTCATACACATTGCCAATGATTAAGTAACCTCCATCCGAAGTGGCTATGGTTTGGAAGGCAGAATATACATTTCCATCTTTCAGGAAACATTTCTGCCACAAAACATTCAAGTCTTTATCAGCTTTTGTAACCACAAGATGAGTTCCATTGCTTCCGTATGGCCATGATGAGCCAAAAATGATGTTTTGCATGGAACACTGGTAAACCATTCCCTCATCATTGACATCAATAGATTTATAGAAAGATGGCACCTCGACCGTGTCGTTAAGATGACCTATGATGCTATATTGAGGTTGTGTATGAAAGTCCGCATCCGTCTTTGCCATGACAGAAGATTGGTCGTGCACTGCTGTAGTTCCAGTCAAAGCAAGCTCATACAAACGGGATGAAATGTAATATCCTCCATCGAGAGAAGGTAGCATCATACTATTATAAAGAGATAGATGTCCGTCATAGATATTACCATGCCCATCATCTTCATACCAATTGGAAACATCGCAGATTCTATTCAACTGCAAATTACTATCATACACTATTGCACATGTATTGACATGTGTACCCGGAATCTGTCGTTTGTGGAGAAATACGCCAAACCCATCTGGATTATCATGGACATGAAATAAATTTGCAACATAAAAGACCAATGAATCCTCCATTCTCTCAACCTGCGTCACCAAGCCTTCATTTGAGATCTTGCACAACTTTATTTCTTTTTTAGTTGGCGTCCCCTGATAGCATAATAGTGCGAAATAGCCATCAATTGTCTGCAAAAACCTAAAGTCATCTAACCAACAACCAGCACTATCGGAAGTGGGCAATGGAGCCAATGAACGGTTGAGCTCGTTCAATTCATCATCAAGGCAAAGTGTTAATAGTAAGGCATTATCATCAGGCAGAGTACGAACTCCCAAACCCACCAAACAGGCATTATCATCAGAACACGGGAAAAGGCTACACAAATTGATTGTAGTATCTGTTGCCGACAAATACTTTTCATTGAGCAGCACCCCTTCTTTCGACATTCTAACTACTTTGCTCTCCATCATTGAAGAAGACTGGTCTCGGAGTGAAAACAAGAAGCCATTATCTGTTTCAAGCACATCTCCTACCCTCCATGTTTTCCCCGTAGGATCTTTAATCTCAGAATAAAACCCGTTAACCTGAGAAAAAGCAAAAAGGCTGGGGAAAACGAGGAAAAATAGCAGCAGCGTTTTCTTACTAAAACCAATCAAATATTGTTCTATCATATAAGACTTCACTAATTATCATTTCCTGCATTATTGCAATTAAGTTTACCATAATTTAGAATCAACTCGTGATAGCAGTTGTCCTCTCTTAAACCAAGTCCAACAAAATTCAAACTCTGATAATAGCCACTTATGAAGACTTTTCCGATTGGTTTATAATGATCAACTAATTCAGGACCTTTACTTAGGTAATAATTCATATCCTCTGGGCAAATACATCCGCCAGGATTAGAGGCCCAAGGCTCATGCGGATCTTCATTTCGATAATACAGTTTGTATCGACAAGGACTGTTTTCATCATAAACATAGTTATCAAAAGGGTAATACTGATAATCAGAATAATAGCTCAATATCACTGTTTCCTCATCTGTATAGTAGCCTCCACCATAATGACAATTGCATAAAGGCATTCGAAGATTAAGCTTTCTGGTAAGTTCCAAAGGAGCTCCACTATCTGGACAATCCCCTTCATAAAGGCCACATTTCCCACCTGCTTCAATGTATCCATCTCCATTATCATAATACCATTCATCCCAATAATCTGTAGAATCAAAACACATATTGATTGTATTAGAAGAACCTCCAATGCTAAGAATGGATCGCACAGAGACATCCCCGTCTCTGCTTTCACTTTCAAACTTTGTTTGAATAGCAAGGATACTTTTTTCAGGCAACGAACAATCCGTATAAGTCTCTTCTACACTTTCTGAAAATACATTAAAAGCTTCATTGAGTTGGGCGAGAGTTATCTCTTTGTTTTGGGTTGGCAACTTGTAATAAAACGTGTCACATTGAATGTCAGAAAACAGATGTCCAGCATCACCGTATGTATAGTTCAGCACTGCTTCGAGGTGCCAGCGAGCATCCTCCATCGAGAGGGTCTCATCACCTTTCGATGTCGACTGCATCTTTTCTTTGAACTGTTTCAAATAGGCACTCATGTCGTCCTCTTTTGAAACTGTTACCATTTCATTGCTTTTTTGAGCAACCTTCGTTTCTTTTTCCTTTGTGCAAGCAATAATGACTGCCGCCACAATTGTGAGAGCCAAGGCTACCGATAGAATTTTAACTTTTTTCATTTTTCCTTTCCTTTCATTATATTTGAAATTAAACATTTTATCATTCTTTTACAAACTTATCGTAATAGACATTTCCAGAACTACATCTCACTCGCACTATGTATACTCCTTTATGAAGGATTGATGCGTCAATACCTTCTTGAGCATTATCACATCTCAGTGCCATGCCACCAATAACATTGAAAACCTCCACAAATTCAATCTTCTCCGAAAGATTACCTAATCGGATGCTGAATGTGCCAGTAACAGGATTTGGATAAATAGCCATATCCATAGGAGAAATAGAAAAAGCAGTTTGATTCATATTTTCTATATTTCGTTGAAGTCTTTCATCCATTACTTCGGGAAGATTCTCTCCTCTTGTTCTCCCTTCACCCATTGAAACCGAATTGCCACACGGTGCCAAATATGCAATGAATTCCGAGCCCTCTTCTGCATAAAAGCCATTGGAAAGATAAACTTCCTCGCCCGCTTGCAAAAAAACATTTGCACCATTATTGATGATGTAATCGTGAGTATTATTGTCGAATTTACCAGATGTTGTATAGCCTTTCACTGTGCCATTTGAAAACACCTTGTTACATTCCATTAGAATTTTTTCCCAACAACCGGTTGGATAAATGTTGCATATCATTCTGTGGCCATAATTAAAAGAATACTGACTAGGTGAAAGGTTAGAAATCGAGTAGTATCCATCATAACGGCCATTCCATCCCCAATTAAAATGAAAGTAGTGATTGTCGGATTCATCTTTTATATAGCCGTCGCATATAAAAGCATGACCTATACCCTCAGAGGTTCTTGCGGCATAATAAATTGGTCGATCATTGTACAACTCCTGTAATATCAAATTTATCCAATAATCATCATCCAATCCACGAGACAACAAAGTTCCCATCGTGTATCCAAAAGTATCGAATCCTGTTATTGTATTGTAAATGTAATTTCCAGAACTACATGGACTATTTGGATCAGAACAATAATGCATTTCTATTTCCATGCCACAATCATACATCAGTTTTGCAACAGCATTTCGTTGATAGGTGTAATTATTGTTATTTTGCTGAATTAGTTCATTTGGCATATTATTCCAATCAAATTGTGTACACTTTGAAGGAATGTCCTTCGGTTCATTCCAGTATTTCATAATTTGAGCCATAGCTACCGCTCCACAACCCGCATAACAGTGTTGTGAGCAATTAGTCCCATTTGGTACAAAATAATTATATGCATAATAATCAATGTTTGAAGGAGTTATATCATTTGAGCGACTTTGCCCCCACTGGGTTGTTATTAAAGGAGGAATATTGACAACCGTCATCTCTCTATTCTCTATTTTGCGTTGAAGATTGTCCCAATACAATTGATTGCCTTCATCTTCAATATGATTATCAAAACAATATCTATTCTGTTCTGCATAATCGCTGAGCAAAAGTTTCAATCCGTCAGGGATGTCATCACCAAATGAAAGAACAGATTCAATATGTGTAGAATCAATATTGCAAAAATCCAAATATCCTAAGATTGGCAAGCATGACTTGTTCCCCGAAAGAATCACCCTTGTTCCATTTTTAAAACAAACTTCATAAATCAAACAATTGCCGTTGTCATTCAAAGAATAAACACTGCTAAGAGAAGTCTCAGAAAAACTTTCCACTTTTTCTGGATACTTCCTAATTAGGCTGTTGATTGCCGCATTGACAACCTCTTTTTGCGATATTTGCTGAGCCGTGGTTTTACCAGCTAACATCAAAATAATTAATAGCCCAATCCCATTTTTGATGAATCGTATGTATCTCATATATTTAGTTTTTAATTTCTATTAAACGAAGTGCAAATTTGACTGAAGAACAATTATGAGATGGTTCAGGATCCGCTGGTCCATCTAACCACCAAGAATCATTGACTTTCGGATGAAAAGTAATAACCCCTTTTATGTAACATTTTTTATCTTGGTCTATACCTTCAAAAAATGCTTTTTCTCCCTCTATATGAATCGGTGCCGAAAGGCGTTTGGCATTCATTGCAGTAAGTGAGTCATCTGAGATAACAAATTGAACATAAAGGCTATCTACCTCATCTTCCAGCAAAGTTTGCCCGTCCACATGATTAATCCAGCCACAAGTATTAACGGTATCCCCTTCACGTGAATAATAAGGGTAGTATGGTTTGTCTCCCCTTGAATAGTATTGCATATAATGAATTATGTCAATCCAAGAGTTATATCCCGTTTCCAAGACCATTCCATCGTATTCATTTACACATTCGCATTCTCCTGTCGATGAATTATAAACCATCCCTTCATATCCACAATTACAATTCTTGCTTTTCTTGCATCCTGTAACAACAAGAATTGTTAGTATTATTATCACTATTCTTTTCATCTCGTTTTTTTATTTTTTCATCTCATCAATCTGTTTCTGCAAATCGATGACATAACGTGTCAGTTCCTCCACCTTTTCCAAAAGGATGGCGTTCATCTCACCGAGATCAACATCGCCCTGTTCTTCCACTTCGCTTGCAGAGGGCACGCCTGGCAGATGCTTGTTGGCTTTCACATAGGCATCGAGTTCTTTCAAGCTCATCAATTCATAATTCTCGCCGAAGACATAGTCAGGCCAATATGTGGAGCTTGTGTTTACACGTATGCTCCTCGCTAAAATCTGACCGTTCACTGCCAACTTTGCTTGTGGATTGTTCGTACCTATGCCTACGTTGCCAGTATCGGCAAGAAACAGGAAGTAGTTACCTTGACTTTGCTGCCCTTCACCCCAAGGCTTCCAAAAATTCAGGCCGTAGCCTTCCTTCACGCTGCTCACATACTCAATGCCCCATCTGCCGTATGGAAAACTTGGTGTGGCCACGTCGCCGAAATAAATTGCACCGTTAGTAGAACCAAGTTCTTCAGTAGCACTCCTTGAAATAAGGATGTTGCCGTCCAAAACATGAAGCCTTTGAAGGGGAGTCGCCGTGTTGATGCCCACCCTGCCTACGGTGTCAATGAAAATACGGTCAACGTTTTTTGTACAGAACTTGATGGGATACCCGTCTGTAGAACCCAACCTATTTGAGTTAACGTTCCCGACATTGTCTCCTTGCCTGCTCCAATAGTCTGTTGTTGTACTTTTGCTTTCCGCTCCCGACCCGACAAGGCCGTTTTGAGCCTGAACATTCATCGTGATTGTTGCCATAATGGCGGTCGCCATTATGATTAAATACTTCTTTTTCATTGGTTTTAAACTTTTTGAATTCGACGTTTTAGTTACTTTTATGTGTCATGACGCAGCAAAACTACAAATAATTATCGAACTACAATAATTTTTTGTTGAAATTTTTGAATTATTTTCCAAATCACACCAAACTTATCAGAAATACATCTCAGGGAAGATCGTGATACCCTATCCGTAACTCATAAAAAAACAGGGTTACGGATTAAGTATCGCGATTTTAACGGTCAAACAGGTCATCCATCGTCACCTCGGCTTGGACATCGCCGCTGTGCGAGTTTTGGCTTATTCCGTAAGTGGTTATCATGGTGAGATGCAAGGCCTTGCGGGTGTGCGTCAGGTGCCGGAAGGTGGTCAGCCGACGGCGAAGCAAGACCTCATAATCCTTGTCGATAATATAGGTGTCGTTGGCAAACTTCATCTCGCAAACATTGATAACCTCGTCGCGGCGGTCGATAAGCAGGTCGATTTGCGTACCTTTCCACTCGTTGCCGTCATTGTCGGTAAAGGTCGGGCACGACCACGAACACACATTGCTCAGCACCGCCTTGATGCCAATGGCTTCCTTGATTTGTGGGATGTGCTGCAAGCAAACCTGCTCGAAGGCATAGCCGCGCCAGGTCATCCGCGACGGGTTTTCGCGCATATTGCTCCAAAAATGATGGTCCTGGCCGTTGTTGTTCGCCACGAAACGCAAGTGGAACAGACAAAACAGGTCTGTCAGTTGATACATCGCGTCGCGTTCGGTTTTTCCGAATGCCGTATATTTGCGAAGGAAATCGCATCTGACCAGGTTCTCAAGCACGACAGTAAGCATGCCACCATCGCCCAAACCCAGGGCATCCTTGATTTGCCGACGGCTCATCCCCGACGCACGTTTGGCAAGAGTTTCCACCACCTGACGATACAACTGTGCATCGTTGAACAGCGAGCGGAACAAGAAATCATATTCCATCCGCAAAGGCGCTTGTGGGGCAAAAAACAGATTGTCCATATTCTGGTCAAAAGTCAATTTGGGCTTCAACATCTCCAAATAGAAAGGGACACCTCCCATAATCATATAAGCCTCAAGCATTTGATAGCGATTCCAACGGATACCGTTGGTTTTGAGATAGGCTTCGGTTTCGCCTAACGTAAAAGGCGCGAGATAAACCGTATGGGTCACACGGCCATAGAGCCCGCCCCTGTCACCAATCAGTTTGTCGAGCATCCAAGTGGTGGCCGAGCCACACACGAACAACTTCAAGCCCTGTCGCGCCGAAGCCCAGGTGTTCCAAAAATACGAGAACGCCTGCATGAAACCCGACTTGGGCGTTTCCATCCAAGGCAACTCATCGAAGAAAAGGACAATTCGCTCTTTTCCAACCGATTCCAAATACTGCCGAAGCTGATTAAAAGCCGTAATCCAATCTTTTGCCAACGGGAACTCAATCCCCGAACACCGTCGCAACTCCTGATTGAAAAGCGAAAGTTGGCCCAGTCTCGGCATCTGGTAACTGCCCGTGAAATAAAAGTCAAAATTCCCTTTGAAATGCTCTCTCACCAAGAAGGTTTTACCCACGCGCCTACGACCGTAAACCGCCACCAAAGCAGGTTTTTCGGTTGCACAAATGTCATCAAACAAGGCCCTTTCCTTCTGACGGCCTATGATTTCATTGTCTTTCATACACTTAAACTTCGTTTTTCGCGATGCAAAGATAGATATTATTTTCAAACAACCAAAGATATTAACTCCGTAACGATAAAAAAAAACGGTTTACGGAGCAAATATCCACTTATAATCCATCCGTAACGTATTAAAAAAAACGAGTTACGGAGAAGGTATCAAAGCAGCAAACCATCACTTTTTTCAAGTATGCAAAAAACCGCGTGCCATTTTGTCAGTTTTTCGTATCTTTGCGGCTCGATAAAATCCGAACGAATATGAAAATCTCCTACAACTGGTTGAAACAATACGTCAACTGCGATTATCCGGCCGAGAAGGTCAGTGAACTGCTCACCTCAACAGGCCTTGAAGTGGAAGACCTCGAGCGTTTTGAGTCGGTGAAAGGCGCCTTGAAAGGCGTCGTCGTGGGCAAGGTGCTCACGTGCATCGACCACCCCAACTCCGACCACCTGCACATCACTACCGTCGACGTCGGCGGCGAAGAGCCCCTGCACATCGTGTGCGGCGCGCCCAATGTGGCTGCTGGTCAAAAAGTGCTCGTGGCCACCATCAACACCGAACTTTGGATTGGCGACGAACATATCACCATCAAGAAAGGCAAGATCCGTGGCGAGGTCTCGGAAGGTATGATTTGCGCCGAGGACGAGCTGCAACTGGGCACCTCGCACGACGGCATCATGGTGTTGCCCGACGACTATGAAGTGGGCCGTCCCGCCTCGTTCTATTTCCCTGTGGAAGAGGACTATACTATCGAAATCGGCCTCACCGCCAACCGCAGCGATGCCACCTCACACATCGGCTCGGCCCGCGACCTCGTGGCCGCCCTCAACCAGCGCGAGAACACCACGAAATACCACCTCATCCGCCCCTCGGTGGACGACTTCAAGGTGGAAAACCACGACAACGACATTGAGGTTGTCGTCGAGGACACCCAAGCCTGCCCGCGCTATTCGGGCGTGACCATCAGCGGCGTGAAAGTCGGCGAATCGCCAGCTTGGCTGAAGAACCGCCTCGCCGCCGTCGGCCTTCGCAGCATCAACAACATCGTCGACATCACCAACTTCGTCCTGATGGAAGTGGGCCAACCCATGCACGCCTTCGACGCCGACAAAATCACAGGTAAGAAGGTCGTGGTGAAATGCCTGCCCGAAGGCACGCCTTTCGTCACCTTGGACGGCGTGGAGCGCAAGCTCAACAGCCGCAACCTGATGATTTGCAACGCTGAAGAACCCATGTGCATCGCCGGCGTGTTTGGTGGACAGAAGTCGGGCGTGACGATGGAGACCACCAACGTCTTCCTCGAGAGTGCCTACTTCAACCCAACGAGCATCCGTAAGACCGCCAAGTTCCACGGCCTGCAAACCGACGCCTCGTTCCGCTACGAGCGCGGTGCCGACCCCAACATCACCCTTTTCGCCTTGAAACGCGCTGCCTTATTAATTAAGGAGCTGGCGGGCGGAACGATTTCTTCCGAGATCAAGGATGTGAAGAACGGCGACTTTGCCCCTGCCCGCGTGGATTTGAAGTTTGACTACCTGAACAAACTGGCTGGTAAGGTCATCGACCCGACCCAAGCCGTCAACATATTGAAGAGCCTTGAGTGCCAAGTCGTTGAACAAGACAACAAGCACGTGGTCGTCGACGTACACACCAGCAAGGTCGACGTGACCCGTCCCGCCGACGTGGTGGAAGAGATCCTCCGCATCTACGGCTACGACAACATCGAGATTCCGAGCCGCATCCACGCCTCCATCAGTCGCGCCACGAAGCCTGATGCAGACAAGATGCAGCAGAAGATCAGCGACATGCTTGTCGCCAACGGCTTCTACGAGATCATGAACAACTCACTCACCAAGGCCGCCTATAGCGAGGCCTTCCCTGCCTTCGACCCGGCCCAAAACGTGAAGATTTTGAACCCGCTCAGCAGCGACCTCAACGTGATGCGCCAGACCCTGATGTGGGGTGGATTGGAGAGCATCGCCTTCAACCAGAACCGCAAGGTCAGCGACATGAAGTTCTTCGAGTTCGGCAGTGTGTATTTCTTCGATGCAAACAAAGTCGGCGATGAGACCAAGCCGCTCAAGCCCTATAACGAGCACACCTGCCTCGACCTCTTCCTCACGGGCAACAAGCAAGCCGAGCTGTGGAACGCCCCGAGCAAGGCTCTCGACTACTTCGACCTGAAGGAATATGTCATGGGCGTACTCAACCACTTCAAGTTCGACTTCAAGGCCTTAGAAGCCAAGGAAGCCAACCTGCCGCATTTCGACTACGCGACCACCTATTGCGTTGACGGCAAGGAGATTGTCACCCTTGGCAAGCTCAGCAAGAAGACCTTGAAGCACTTCGACCTGAAGAAAGATGTGTTCTACGCCACCTTCAACTGGACGCTGATGATGCAATGCCTGGCCAAGGCTAAGGAAGTGCACTTCGAGCCGCTGTCGAAGTTCCCCGCTGTGCGCCGCGACCTCGCCATGATTTTCGACAAGAACGTCACTTTCGACGAAGTCAAGAAAGTCGCCATGGCCGCCGAAAACAAGATCCTGCAATCCATGAGCCTCTTCGACGTTTACGAAGGCGAGAAAATCCCCGCAGGCAAGAAACAGTATGCCATGAGCTTCGTCCTGATGTCGCCCACCACCACCCTCACCGACAAGGTGATTGAGAAGACGATGGGCAAGATTCAGGGCGCGTTTGAACAACAGTTGGGAGGAGTTTTGAGATAAAAGGACTATGGCTGATGGCCTATGACTATGGCCTGACCCACGAAAAATCTTGGATTTCAAGCTTTCGGTGGAACAAGCCATAGGCCATGAGCCATAAGCCATAGTAACTGAACAACTGAACAACTGACTAACTGAACAACTGACATGGACGTACAAGCAATAAAACGGACCTTCGGCATCATCGGCACCGACCCTGAGTTGGACCGCGCCATCGGCATTGCGGCGCAGGTGGCCGCCACCGACCTCACCGTGCTCATCACGGGCGAGAGCGGCACAGGCAAAGATGTGTTTCCGAAGATCATCCACCAGAATAGCGCGCGCAAGCACGGACAATACTTTGCCGTGAACTGCGGTGCCATCCCCGAAGGCACCATCGACTCGGAACTGTTTGGCCACGAGAAAGGCGCTTTTACCGGTGCCGTGGGCGAGCGCAAAGGTTACTTCGAGATTGCCGACAAAGGCACCCTCTTCTTGGATGAGGTCGGCGAACTGCCCCTCTCCACCCAAGCGAGACTGTTGCGTGTGCTCGAAAACGGTGAGTTCATCCGCGTGGGCGGCTCCAAGGTGATGAAGACCAATGTCAGAATCGTGGCCGCCACCAATGTAGACCTGCCCTTGGCCATCGAAAAAGGCCGTTTCCGCGAGGACTTATACTATAGATTGAACACCATCCCGATTCACATCCCTGCCTTGCGCGAAAGAAAGGCTGACATCCCGCTCTTGTTCCGCAAGTTTGCCGCCGACTTCGCTGAGCGCAACCATATCCCTGCCATCACTCTGACGCCCGATGCGATGAAGATGATGGAAAACTACCGTTGGGACGGTAACGTGCGCCAGCTGAAGAATGTCACAGAGCAGATTTCAATCATGGAAACCGACCGTACCATCACGGGGGAGACCTTGGTTAAGTACCTGCCAGTCAGGGTGCAAAGTAACTTACCTATACTATTACCCCGTGAGGACACTCCTGAAGGAATGTCGGAGCGCGACTTGCTCTATCGTGTGCTTTTCGACATGAAGAAAGACATCGCCGAGTTGCGCGCCCAGGTCAACAACATGAACAATGGTCGCCCAGCGGAAACCAATTTTGTACAAGCCACCCCCGTTACCCAAATCGGCGACACCGTAGTGACCCGTGTGAATCAAAACGAGCCCGAGGACAATGAGCAGGAATTTGCCGAATTTGTTCCGGCCGAAGAGACCTATGGGGGCGTTTCGACAGGCTCATCGGCCCACACGACCGAAACGCTATCGCTTGAACATCACGAAAAAGAGATGATTATCAAGGCATTGGAAGCCCACAGAGGCAAGCGCAAAGACGCTGCCAAGGCTTTGGGAATCAGCGAACGCACTTTGTACAGAAAAATCAACGAATACGGCATAAATCTATGAGGTTGAAGGCAAAAATAGCGGTTATGGTGTTGGCTTTGGCGCTCGTTTGCCAAGCTTGTGGCATCTATTCCTTCTCGGGCGCATCGATTCCCGCCGAGGCCAAGACCGTTTCGGTGCAGTATTTCCCCAACCACGCCCAGCTTGTCAACCCGATGCTGAGCAACAACTTCACCAACGCCTTGCGCGACGCCATGACTAACCAAACCACCTTGGATATGGTGGAGACTGGCGGCGACATCGCTTTCGAAGGCGAAATCACCGACTACAAGACCTCCCCCGTGGCCATCACCTCAGGGCAAACCGCTGCCATGAACCGACTCACCATCACAGTACAAGTGCGTTTCAGCAACCGCATAGATGAAACGAAAGACTTTGAGCAATCCTTTTCGCGCTACGAGGACTACCCCAGCGACCAGGACTTGAACTCGGTGCAGGAATCACTCACCTCGACAATCATCGAGCAATTGGTTGAAGACATATTCAATAAGGCATTAGTTAACTGGTAAATTAATAAATCGGCCCTTCGACCCTTCGATGGTCCTCAGGGACCGCAGGCTCAGGGACCTTAACTATATAATAGATGGACAGCAAGCAACTCATAGGATACATGACGCGGCCAGAGACGCTGAAAGACGGAGCCGTGCAGGAGATGGAGCAACTGGTGGCGGATTATCCGTACTTCGCCATCGGGCAGGCCTTGTTGACCATCGCCTACCAGAACACCGACGACAAACGCTACGAGAGTCAACTGAGACACACGGCAGCCATCATGCCCAATCGCGACAAGCTGCGCCTCTTCACCCTCATCGCCCGCCACCGCTGGACAAGCGAGCCTGAGGTTCCTGCCCTGCCTGATGAGATTGTACCTGCCGAGCCCGTCCACTCCGACACCGAATCCGTTGAGCCGAAAGAAGAGCAGAACAGCCGTATCATCCGCGAAAAAGTCTTCATCATCCCTGAAATCGACCTCAGCGGAAGCCATGAGGAACTCTCCGCCGAGATGGCCTTGCTCGAGGAAAAACGCAAGTCGTTAGATGAGCTGAAAGCCATCATCGCCAACCGTCTGAAAGAAATCGAAACCGAAAAACAGCAGAAAGAGATTGAAAAGCCGAAGCCCAAGAAGTTGTCGCGCAAAGAACTGATAGACAAGTTTATACTCGAAAACCCGACCATCTCCAGGCCCAAGGCCGAGTTCTACAATCCCATCTCAGTGGCGCAAAACAGCATCATCGACCAGGAGAACATCGTGAGTGAGACTTTGGCCAAGATTTATGAAAAACAGGGGTATATTGAAAAGGCTATTTCAATTTATGAAAAATTAGGCTTGCATTATCCAGAAAAAAGTCGTTATTTTGCAGCCCAAATTAAACGGCTCCAAGAAAGCAAAGAAAATTAATCATTAAATCTATAAAAATGTACACAGCATTAGTAATTACAATCTTGTTTGTCAGTGTGTTATTAGGATTGATCGTTCTGGTTCAGAACTCAAAAGGTGGCGGTTTGGTCTCCAATTTCGGAGGTGCCAACCAGATGATGGGCGTGCGTCAGACGAGCGATTTCCTTGAGAAGGCCACATGGACTTTGGGCGGCATCTTGGTGGTGCTTTGTCTCCTTTCGAGCATTACGCTCCCCAAGAACTCCAAAGAAGGCACTCCCAAGAGCGAACTGGAGAATGTGATTGCTCCGCTTCCCACTGTGGAAACTCCTGCAGCCACGACTGATATGCCAGCTTCATCCGATGCTCCTGCTGAAGCCACTGAGGCTCCAGCCGAGGCTCCGGCAGAATAATAAACAGACAATCGAGCAAATGATATAGGATGGCCCAATGGTCATCCTATTTTTTTTGTTTTTACCAATTCCATTGATTGATTTCGCGGCTAATATGATTGCGGCTGCCGTGGTACGGCAGCCCTACAGCCCAACCATTGGGCATAACGTTTCCATTGAGGCTGTAGGGCTGTCACACCGTGGCAGCCGAAAAACAAAAAACCGCAAACATCAATGCGGCTGTCGTAATACGGCAGCCCTACAGACCAGCCATCGGGCGTAACGTTTCCGTTGGGGGTGTATGGCTGTCACACCGTGGCAGCCGCAAAACAAAAATCACCGTTTTTTATAAAACCGATCCAATTCCCATTTTTCAGGATTATGTTGGATATATTGGGCAATGTGGTTCATTTCTGTCCAATTCCGAATGATATGGTCATGGAAACGCGGTTGCCATGCGAATGAAATGTCATGTTCATTTGCATATTTGGTGACAGCAGATTTGTATTGTCCAATGATACGTGACAACCGCCCGCAACAATAGGAACGGTGTTGCATTTCTTCGTTTTTATCTAACTGGGAATCATCAATGATTGGTTCGTCACAGCGGCTGCCGTAATACGACAGCCCTACAGTCCCAGATTCATGCATCATGTTCCCGTTTTGGGCTGTAGGGCTGTCCCATTGGGGCAGCCGCTGGTCGAATTGCGACAATTGTTCATCATCAGGCCATTCAATTGGATTGTCAATAATAACAATCATGTGAATGTGATTCGGCATCACCACGAATTCAGGGACCGCAACAATATCATTGATTTTCGGGATCTTTTCGATGCATTGTAATGCATATTCCCCTATTTCCGACAATTCCATCCGACCATCAACCACGTCGCCAAAATACAATTCATGGTTTTTCGTGCAAAAGGTCACGAAATACCTTCCGCCATTGTAATCGTGCCATATGGCACGCGGCGATTTCCGTTGTGGCAAATTGTATGGCATTGACATTCAATTTTTCCGCAAAGATATTGAATAAATTCAAAAACGAAACAATTTGGTGGAAACAATAATGCGGCTGCCGTGATACATTGAAATATTTTGCGGCTGCCGTGATACGACAGCCCTACAACCCATGGGACAATTTCGACCCAGGGCTGTAGGGCTGTCACACCGTGGCAGCAGCAACACCATGATTTGCTATTCTTCAAACACTAAATCACCTTTTCCTAAATTACATTCCTTACATGTCGTTTCTAAATTCTCCATCGTAGTCTCTCCTCCTTTCACCCAAGGGTATTTGTGATCCACATGAAGGACAACGGTAGGATCTGTAGCTGGAGATCTGCCGCATTTACAACATTTGAAATTGTCCCTCGCCATTACCTTAAAACGCAAACGAAGATTGATGTCTCTTCTAGTCTTATGTGTTGTAGAATGCTGTGATTTAGCACTTTGACTATTCGATTCAGGTGTAATTATTTCATTTGACGTTGAATCCGGGACATCTTCATTCAAGTCTTCGGAAACATCTTCTGAATTAATGTATTTCACAAAAGCCTCTAACGCACCTCGCCAACCACCAAAACGACGGGTAAATGTGTTTTGTGCGAAATTAAACTCTCCATTTTTTACATCATTAATTGTAGGCTGTCTTCCCAGTTTTATCCAAACACGCTCTATATCTTGAAATAACTCTTCATCAGAAATCTCTTTGCCTTTACCCAATCTATATGGAGTCGATTTCAGTCCTGCCATTTGCAGTAAACTATCCCAACTGCTATATTTGTGTAGCATAGCACTTTTGTCAAATCTGCCGTATTGTTCATATTCACCTGTAGTAATAAAATCTTTTCCTAACGATTTGGCTATTAACTTCATATCAGAAAAGAAATCTTCTTCTTTTTCCAAAAAATCATGTCTACGATGAGATACTTCATTAACTTTAAGTCCGACTGTTTTTATGGCATTATTCCAGCTGCCAAATCTTCTAGTGATAGTAGAAGAACCATATTTCCCAAGTTTTTGATATTCTGAACGAGAAAAATAATACGTTTTTAATAATTCAGCGACCCTCCGAAGATCATCCAATAGTTCTTCGTCTGAAACGTCTCTATGATATTCATTCAACTTAAACTCCATAATAACCAAATTTCGAATGATTTACTTTGCAAAACTACACATTTTTATAATACAAAACAAAACAGCGCACCCGATAGGATGCGCTGTTTATGTTTCAATCAGGAAAGTTTATTTCCCTTCGCTCAGCTTCTTGTAGCCTTCATAGCGGAGCTTTGCGAATTGCTCGGTCTTGGCGAAGAGTTCCTTGGCTTCCTCGGGGAAGGTCTTCACGAGCGAGTTGTAACGCACCTCACCCATGATGAACTTCTGGAAGTCGGCCCAGTTGGGTTCCTTCGAATCCAAGTGGAAGCCGTTCTTGCCTTCCTCTTCCTCGGCGGGGTTGAAGCGCCAGAGGTGCCAGTAACCGCAGTCGACGGCGAGCTTCTCTTCCATCTGTGAATGACCCATGCCAATCTTGATGCCGTGGTTGATACACGGGGCGTAGCAAA